>CAYXYR010000038.1:0-5614 GCA_964469435.1 uncultured Candidatus Saccharibacteria bacterium
TTTCCAGGGATCGCCACTGACCCAGATAAGCAAGGTGAAAATAACCCACAGAACATGATTAACCTCATGGCTGAGCTCGCCGAAGAGGGAAATAATGAGTTCATTGGAGTCTTTGACTTTTGTGATTTAAACACAGGGTTTTTAGACAGGGTTTTTGAATCATGGATCAACGCTGCCCCCCAGACTTCAATTGAACTGAAGCCCATAGCTGATCAAAAGTACCTAGCATTACGTCTCGCCAAGTCTTAAAGGTTTTACTGGTAGATTACTGCTAATGCCTATAAAATGGGTATAGGTATTAATTTGCAATGTTCATAGTTAATTTACTACTGATATTATCTTCGCTGACGTCTTTCCTTTTGGGTCTTATAATTCTTGTGAGCAACCCCCACAGGCGATTAAATCAAGTTTTAGCTGCAAATATTTACGCAATATTTTTTTGGTTAGTAACTAACTTAGCTACTAATTTGACAAAAGATGTGCAAATCGCACTCGTTATAGCAAGACTGACCATTCTTGGGCCGCTAATTTTTGCGTATACATTCAATATTTTTACCAAGATATTCAAGAATGAAAATTATAATGTCAGGCGACTACTTTTTACGGGCATCCCGTTGTTGCCATTATTTCTCCTCACCTTTACTAAGTACAATGTTGAGAGTATCGACGCCTATGGCAAAAACACAAAAATAGGATTATTGTATGCCGTTGCCACCCCTATTGCATTGGCGTATGTACTCTCTGGTTTTGTAACCATTTTATCTATTTATAAACACGGCAACAATAATTCTCAAAAATCTCAAGTAAAACTCATTTTTTACGGGATGATTTTGTCATTTATTCCCGGTGTGGCTACAAACGCGATACTACCGTTGTTCGGAAACACAGTCTCATATCTATATGGCCCTAACAGTATTATATTTTTAGCAGTGTTCATGACCATTGCGATAGTGCGCCACAAGTTTTTGGACATCAGGTTAATTGTTGCTAGGGCTGCCGCTTATGCACTTACGTTATTGACCGTTGCAGGTTTCTATTCATTGTTTGTTTTTGTTTTTCTTGCAAATTTGTTGGGAGCAGAAAAGATATCAAATACGCAAAGGACTTTATACTCTGTATTAGCGGTACTGTTTGGCTTTAGTCTGCCACCGCTCAAACGGTTCTTTGACCGTGTAACCAATACTTTGTTCTATAAAGATGCCTACGATGCACAGGTGTTTTTGGACACGTTCAACAAGACATTAGTGGGCAACATTGACTTACAGCCACTGTTGCGCGAGAGCGCAGAACTGATAGAGACTACCCTTAAGGCCGAATACTGCCTGTTTGGCATTCGCGAGACCGACAGCACACCAAGGCGCATAATTGGCACCCAAAACACCGTGAAATTCACCGAAGATGATATTCAGGCTACTATGGCAGCGACTCCGCACGTGCACCAAAAGGTGATTGTGGTGGATGACTTAGAAGAGCATCACGCTAAGCTTAAAGAAGTTTTGAGCCGCAATAACGTAGCCGTGTTGGCTCGGCTGATAAGTAGCGTCAACCAAAAACAAGGCCAGGGGTACCTAATATTGGGCCAAAAGAAGAGCGGCAACCCCTATAACAAGCAAGATATTCAGGTGCTAGAGATTGTAGTTAACGAGCTGGTAATTGCCATTCAAAACGCCATGCGGTTCGAGGAAATCCAAGCCTTTACTGTTACCTTGCAAGAAAAAGTTAACGAAGCTACCAAACAGCTGCGCAAGACCAACGAAAAGCTTAAGGCGCTGGACGAGACCAAGGACGAATTCATTAGCATGGCATCACACCAGCTGCGCACGCCACTTACTTCTGTTGAAGGCTATGTGAGCATGGTTATAGAAGGTGATGCCGGCAAGATCACCAAACAACAGCACGAACTACTTGGGCAGGCTTTTGCAAGTAGCCAGCGCATGGTTTACCTGATTGCCGATCTGCTGAACGTATCTCGCTTGCGTACAGGTAAGTTCGTGATCGAAAACAAACCAACGCAACTGGCCGACGTTATCGAGACCGAAATGCAACAGCTTGAGGAAACAGCCAAGACTAAGGGCCAAACGCTTACCTACACTAAACCAAAGAACTTCCCAGAGCTGATGTTGGACGAAACCAAGATTCGCCAGGTGATTATGAACTTTACAGACAACGCCCTGCACTATACGCAAAATAACGGCCACATACAGGTGCAGCTAGAAGATAAGGGCAGCACAATTGAGTTTAGAGTAGTAGACGATGGTTTGGGTGTGCCTAAGGCCGAGCAACATCATTTGTTTACGAAGTTCTACCGTGCCGGTAATGCCAGAAAGGCTCGCCCAGATGGTACGGGGCTAGGCTTGTTTATGGCCAAGAAGGTGATTATAGCCCAAGGTGGTGCGGTAATTTTCCAGAGCGAAGAAGGCAAGGGCAGTACCTTTGGCTTTAGTTTCCCTAAGGATAAGCTCAAGGTGAAGACCAATACCGACAAGAATACCGACACCGGCAACGGCGACAGTCTGAAATAGCCACTCTAACAAAGCGCTTGTGCTTTTTTACAAACATGTTATAAAGTATTGACTTTTTATGCCCCTTGTGGTAAAGTTAAGCATGTTCAAGGTGGGACACTCCAACAGGGGTGGGAAGAGTATTAATCGAGCCAAAACGGCTCAATAGGGAGAAATACATGCCTCAAGGTGGCGAAAGACTTAACCCAATTATGCGTGCTGGCGTCGCTGGCGTAGCCGCAGCTACATTTATGCTTGGTGCTGTAGGATGTTCTAGCGAGACAATTCACGCTAGGGCTACAACTACTACAACAGAAGCGACTACTACAATCCCTGGTGCAGAAACAGTTATCTCTGATGAAGAGCGAATCAAGAACTTCGATGAGGATCTTGGTAAAATTTTCCAAGGATTCAACTCTGATGAAATTGCTGCGGGTACTGCTGTAGACTTTGGTAAGAACCCTCAAGAACGCGGAACGGCTGCGTTTAGTGATCACACGCTAGAAACTCGTGATCAAATTCGAGATTTTCTAGCGAGCGATAATCCACGTGCAGAAGTTTTGCGAGAAAACCTCGCAGCAGCATTGGCTGATCGTCCTGATGAGTTAGCTAGTGCATTGAGCGGTAAAGGCTATGTTTTTGTACAGACACTTGTGCCAATTTCAATTGAGGGCACAACATATTTCTCTGGCGGCAAGATGGTGAAGATGGATTCTCCACGATCGGCTGCTGCTGGCGATGTGTTCCTTATGTTTGTTGACAAGGACGGTCATATCGTTAAAGATGCTTCGCTACGTTCAGACTGCTCAAACCTTGAGCTTGATCGTGTAACTCCTGTCCGACCTGGTGAGCCCCTGCCACCAAGCGTAGAATATGGTCCTAAGTTTGATCGCAATACTACACCTGCTGGCGTACCTGGCCAGAACCTGGGAAGTGGCACTACAGATCACGGCCCAACTGGCCCTGGTACCGGCCCTGCTGGGCAAGCCCCAGGACCAAATGGTGTGGTTCCTGGTGAAGTTACACCAACACCTCCACCAGAAGAACCTACTCCTACCGACCCAAATAGTCATACTGGCCCCGTAGATCCAGGAGACGGCGAAATTGGCACTACACCCACAAGCACCATTCCTCCATCCCCTGTGACCAGCGTGCCTACTGACGGTGGTCTAGGACAAGGCGGTCATTCAGGCCGAGGTAACGTTTAGGTAACTACAAGGCTAAAGGAATATAACTATGAAATTACGAACTATGTTTAATAAGTTAGGTAAAAAGACTCGAGCCGTTCTTGCCGGTGTAGGTGTAGCAGCTGCTATCGCCTTGCCAATCATGGCCAAGGCCGAGTGGTACCCTGTACGTCCAACTTTTGACTACAACAAAATGCCTGTTAATGGCAGTACATGTACTGATGCCGACAAAACTGCCGGTAACCGGTGTGGCTCTATGACTGGCCCAGTATTCAACAGCTTCATCAATACGCCAAGTTATGGCGATGAGCGCGCATTCTTCGACGGTCGTCGATCCGATATGCCTACCAACACGAACGCTGATCAGATTAATGACGTTACCAATGGTAGTCGCGAAGTTGTGCTTCGTACTTATGTGCACAACAACGCAAACCAAAACACCAACGCTAGTGGTCTAGGCGTGGCCAAGAACGCCAAAGTTCGTGTGTTGCTGCCTACGGCTACATCGCAAGTATTGCGAGCTCGTTCATACATCTCTGCTGATAACGCTGCTTTGGTAGAAGACACAACCGACATGGTTGGTAGCAAGCAATTTAGCGTGAGCTACGTTCCTGGTTCTGCCAAGCTATTGCGTGGCACAGCTTCTTACCCTCTTAGCGACAACATTGTTACTACCGGTGCCTTAGTTGGCGACAAGAACATGAATGGTGATTTGCCGGGCTGCTTCGACTACGCTGCTTTGGTAGAGCTACGCGTACGTGTAAACGTTGCTACATCAGACCTTAACATCGCCAAGATGGTGCGTAAGCACATCGATGGCCAAACAGGTAACTGGAGCGAAGAGATTAGCGTACCTGCTGGTACTAAGGTAGATTACCTGATCGATACATCTAATGGTGGCACCGCAACCCTTAAGGATGTAACTACTCGTGATTTGCTACCCCCACACACTGCACTTGTTCCTGGTACTGTTAAGTACACCAACGCTCGTGGCTCTGCCACTCAGGCTGATGGTCCATTATTCGGTGGCGGTATAATTGGCGGTCAATACAATCCTAACGACAACTCTCTAATCACCTTTAGTGCGATTACTAAAGACGACTTCCAGGGTTGTAGTGTTAAGGTTCGTAATGTTGCCTATGCGAAGTCTTCTACTACTCCAGAAATCAACGACACTGCAGACGTAACTATTACCAAAGAAAACTGTAACCCTAACCCACCAGTGTATAGCTGTGACTCACTTACTGCCTTTAGCCTAGGTGATAAGAAGTACAAGTTTACCGCAACTTACACCGCCAAAGATGGCGCTACTCTAAAGAGCCTCAACTTTGTATTCGGTGATGGCAAGAACACTAGCGGTACTAGCAAAACTGCAGAGCATACTTACACCAAAGATGGTAAGTACAGTGCTCGTGTAGAAGCTACCTTTAGTGTAAATGGTCAAGACAAAACCGTTTCTGGCCCAGCTTGTACCGTTACTGTCGACATAAATACTCCACCTACCCCAGAATATAGCTGTGACATGCTGACCGCTACCAAGATTGGTAACCGATCTTACGAATTCAAGGTGAACACTACTGCCAAAAATGGCGCTGTAGTAAAGATGTACACCTACGACTGGGGCGACAAGACAGATAAGTTCGTAACCGACAAAAACCCTGCACAGCACACTTACGCAAAGGACGGCACATATGCTGCTCGCGTAGCTGTAATGTTCACGGTAAACGGTAAAGACAAAGTTGTAGATAGCGACAAGTGTGCTGCACCTGTAACTATCACTACTCCTCCAGTAGTTCCTCCTACGACTCCTCCAACTACACCAGAGCTTCCAAAGACTGGTGCAGGGGACGTAGCCGGCATCTTTACTGGTGTGAGCGCCTTCGGTGCTGGTTTACACCAACTAGTTACCCGTCGCCGCAACCGCCG
>CAYXYR010000038.1:5714-9398 GCA_964469435.1 uncultured Candidatus Saccharibacteria bacterium
GGGAAGGCATAGAAGGCGATGAGCGGCATAGAAGCGTCAGCTTTCCAGCCATCAGGGGTGCCCGCGTCAAGCGCCAGGGTTTTGTCTACCCAGCCCTTGTCTGTCGTAAATATTGACTGCGAGGCAACGCCACCACGGGTAAGTCGATAAACTGGCACAGTACCGGGGTGACGACCATCGACCCACACATAGAATGGCTGGCTCTGTGGCTCTTCACCAGCAGTAGAATTGCCTTTGGCAGCCAAGGCCTCCTTCTGGCTCTTTTGGGTATCGGTTGTCCATTCGTGCCAGGTAAATGTGGGGTTATAGAGGCGGTGGACTGGAATTGCACCATCGTACGCACTCATTGGTGCACGGAATGCTGCGCCATAGTAGATGCCCCATCCCTGACCTCCTAAGGTTTCGGCCTCACCAGCGGTGCTTAGTATGGTATCACTGCCACCTGCAGTTTGGTCGACATCACATATATTGATTTTCTTCGCCTGGTCAGCAGTTGAGGCATTGCCGCCAGGTGTTTTCTCACTTACTGGGCGTCCTTGCAGGACGGCATCTGGTAATTCATATAATGTCGAACAGTTATTTGTTGCTGCTTTGGAGAAGAAAATAAGATATGCCCCCAGGCCAGCAATAACGACCACTGAGGCTATGAGTAATTTTTTATATTGCGCAAGAAGTTCTTTGACGCTTTTTTTGCGTTGTAACACGCGTTTTGGTGAAGTTTTTGTTGGCATAAAGGTACCTTTTTTATTACTTATGCTTAAAGTTTGCTGAATCATACTCTGAATGTCAACAATATTTATTCCCCACTAACTGCTCGGCTGCGCAGATTGTGGAAATGTGTTTGGTAACACGATACACTTGAACCCGTGAAGCTCAGCAAAACTATAATACAAACTACTGTGATTGCTGTGGTCCATAACATTAGAAAATCGTGGCAGATATATCTGAGTGGACTTTTGATTGGCTCGGCGATAATGATGAGGCCGTTCGCTTGGATGGTGCTAGCTGCGTTAGTGCCAGTAACCGACTATGTAGTGCATATGCACCGACGCAAGCTGGCCAGAACAGTGATTGATTTCTATATGCTTGGCTTCATGGTGTCGGGTTTTGCTAATGCGTTTTTGTTCCAGGTATCGCCTGCTAATTGGACGATTAGTATGAAGCCATGGTTTGCATTGCTTGCCACAACCCTTTCGTGGGTGTTGATTTCGGGCTTTTGTGCTTTGGCTTTTGGTGGACTAGGATTCGTGCTCTATCGGCTGCACAGTACCAAATGGCGGTTATTGTGTCTGCCCATACTCTTTGCTGGTGCAGAGTTGCTGCGGAGTTATATGTACGCCCTTATGGCTTATGCCCCTCATGGAAGTCTGAGCCCAAACTTTAACTGGGGGTCTTTGGCGGTGCCAGCATCAGGTACGCCGCTGGTGTTTGCATCCCGGATTGTAGGTTTTTTTGGCCTAACAGTTTTAGTAGTGAGTATCAATATCGCACTCTACGCAGCCTTTCGACGTAGATATATGGCCAGTGTTGGGTTGCTGGCAGTAGTAACGTTTGTTACGATCGTGGGCTGGCAGGTTGGTAGTAACAGAGGCGGTGGGCAATCGCTGCGCGCTACAACAGTGCATTTAGGTGAGCAGGATGCACTCACGGCATGGGATCAAAAAATGTGGCCACAAAAAAACACCGATATCCTGGTGCTACCCGAATACTCCGAAATACGCAGCAACCCAAATTATCGGCAAATACTCGCACAGCTGTCCGATAGTGGTGTTGCGATAACTAGTGAGCGCCGTGGTGCTTCGCCGTCAGGGACCAATCAGATAGTATTTTTGGATCACAAAGGGAATGTTATTGATGCGCAGGATAAAACATTTCTCATCCCTACTGGCGAAACATTGCCCTATGTACTGCAGGCTAGTTTTTGGTTGATGCGGCTCGGCTATATGAACACGTTCTTTGCCTACTCGCAGCAGATTAGCCCGGGGCGCCATGCCGAACATCCTGTGCAATCGGGTGGGGTTGTTGTCGGTGCTTTGGCGTGTAGCGGCGTGAGTGCACTCAGTGAATATCGGCAACTGTCTCGTCATGGCGCAAAGGTACTAACCAATAGTGCTTCGTTATCATTCCTTGACCACAGTAGTGTGTACCATGTGTATGCTCGCAACATGGCCAGATTCCAAGCAGTATCGAATAATCGGCCATTTATTCAGGCTAGCCGGAGCGGCGAAAGCTATATTATGGATAATCAAGGTCGCATACTTCAGCTATGGGCAGCAAACCAAACAAAGGTCATCGAACATGAAATCCGGTATTAGTTTGCCTCCTAAGTTCCGGCGAATCATAGTTATGGTGGTGTTTGCAGCGTTCGGGGTTATTGTGTTGGCATTTAGCAAAGCAAGCACTATAACTACTTCGACAGAAGCGGAAATGGGCGTATCTTCGCCCGCAGCACAATTAAAAAACGACGCGTCGGCTTCTGCGGGCAGCTACAGTGTTTTCGGCGGTAAGGGAAGGTACATTCTGTATACATCAAATGCAAATAATCCCACCGCCCAAATATGGCGCATGAAGAGCGATGGGTCGGAAGCAACACAGCTTACTAATGACGCAAACGCCGAGCACCATTGGGTTCGGCCTAGTCCTGACGGCAAGAGTATTTTGTTCTATAAACAAGACAAAGGCACCGGGGTGAATGACGGATCAACCAATAGATTATGGGTTATGAACGCTGATGGTTCGAATCAGCATGAGGTCCTTGCGAGAGGTTCGTACGGCTGGAATGTTATGGCGCATGGCGAATGGTCGCCAGATTCGCAAAAAATTGTTATGGCTGCAGGTTCTCCTGGGGTGGGGACACAGATATTCACTATTAACGCTGACGGATCAGGCCCTACGCAGATTACTCAACTCAAAAGTATTGATGGTTCTTCGGAATTAGCAACCGCCACGGATCCTTCGTGGCCCAAGCAAGACACCATACTGTTCGTGCGTGCTTGGGGTTGCTTCTTTTTGTGTAGTCATCAGGATGTTGCCTCGATTAATATTACTACCGGAGTCGAGACGCGGCTGACGAATGACGATCGACTAGATTGGGACCCATATTTATCGGCAGACGGCAGTAACTACCTGTGGCTAAAGTATGACTGTATCGGTTGCTCGGCGGATTTATATACGGCTAGTGGTTCTGGGCCATTTAATCCACGGCCGTTGATTGCAGATGGCGGTACCAATGCTTCGGGTACTTTGTCATATGATGGCAAGTATGCAATTTTTCCTAAATTACAGTCATACGGTCTTACGGTCTGGTACAGTGTGTATCGCATTGCGATAGATGGCAGTGGTCTGACGAAAATCAGCAAAGACGCTGGCTATAGCCAGGAGGGCATGCCATCCTACTGGCCCTAAAAATTACTGCTGCTCTAGTCAAAGCGTAAAAAGTATGCTATATTAGATATAATATTGTAAAAATATTTGAGTACTCGTGACTGACCGCTCAAAACTTTAACTCCCGCAAGGGAGTTTTCTTTTTACCCCTGTTATGGTATACTCTTTTGGTTATCAAGGCCTCATCTTCTAACGGTTAGGAATCCGGGTTTTCATCCCGGCAATAGGGGTTCGATTCCCCTTGAGGTCACCATAGGAAAATTATCGCCAAGCAAGGCTTGGAAGACTGGATTCACCCCT
>CAYXYR010000039.1:0-9353 GCA_964469435.1 uncultured Candidatus Saccharibacteria bacterium
TACGCACGAGCCCCTTGCCATGCTTATTGTGCAACGAAAACGACAAACGATACCAAATAAGCGGCAAAGTGACCAAGCGCACGTGATGGGTTAGGGTATAGCGCGCATTTGGGTCGGCTTCTATTAGCGGACGCTTATGGCGTCGATAATCGAAGTAGATAGAAACTACTGAAGCCACAAACAGTAATACAAGTACAGCCGTAGCGATAACGGCACCAGTATTTGCCAAAGATCCATTTCCGTGAGTAGTTGATGCAGCCAGTAAGCCCTGGTAGGCACCAACTGAATAATAACCCGTGCGAGCGACACCACGGGCATCGGTTGAAATACCAAGCACCTGACCACCGCCATTAATTGCCGGTGAACCGGGCAGTAATTTGATAGTAGGTACGGCACCACCATTGTCTGCTACATCATGATCTATCGTATCCCAAAGGCCCGATATGTAATCGTAGCCCGTGCAAGTTTGATCATCAGTAAGATTGTGGCCGAGATTCACGGGAGTAGCATCAATAACACCGTTTAGCGAAAGATTCATAAGATCAACATTACCTGTACAGTTTCTAGGCTGACCGTTACGAAAATTATGTGCTATCAAACCATTCTCTGAGCTTGAACCTTTATCAAAACTGTTCACCACAATGGTTGGGTAATTTGACAAATCTAGGTCTACACGAACCATAATAAAACTACCAAAAGCAGTACGCTGACTCGGCTGAGTTACAGAATTATTTACCACTGTTGCATTTGTTATGCGCAAAGAAGCACCCGCCTTACCTAATATAGCCATAAAGCCTGCAACGCTATTCCTATTGTCTGGAGTTGGGGAGTTTACCACATTGCCAGATACTGTTACGTTCGTAAAATTCTGTTGTTCTGCTAATCTACCTGTAATAAACACGCCGGCTATAACCGGTAAATGCGGCTGACCAGCAGTCACTTGCTCCGGACTAGTAACTGTGACTGTATTATTGGATATAGTTGAGGCATCTACTAAAAAAGTAGCATCTTCATTAGAAGCAGGACCAGCAGGCGATATTGCCCATAATCCTGAAGCTAGGCTAGATGTATTGCCCATAATAGTGGTGTTCTTAATTAACGTATTTTTCGCGCCAATCATCGATAGGCCGGATACTGCCGATCCAGTAGATGAAACTTTGTTGTTTATAATTTTTAGACCAGATATAGTTATAGAATTTGAGTCTTCTATCGTTAAGCCTGCATTCTGATCACCGTTAGTAAGGGGATTATTATTATTTGTTATATCGCAATCATTTAGCGAAATAAGATCTGCGCCAACAATTTTAACACCCGAGTCTGAATCATCTGTTTTTACATTTTTCATAACAACATTTTTTGCACTCTGAATACTAAACCCAAAGTCTAACGCACCATTTAAAGTGAGGTTTTCTAAAGTTACGTCATAAGTTTTCACGGGTGACAGGGCCATTATTAAACCAATAAAGCCATTTGCATTTATAGTTGTGCCTGCCTTGCTTGCACCGATAATTTTTAGCCCTCGTGTAGCATTTGCTAAATTACTAGTGAGGGTAATGACGCCATTTGGCAAACTTATTGCGTCATCTGATCCGTTACCGGCAATACAGTCAGGGTATGTAGCTGCCTGATTGGACACATTCTGAATGGCTTCCGAAAGTTGACATTGGCCGTTAGCGACAACTCCGTCATTTCCAGCCACAACATTTATTGTTGCGGCATGCGCTTTTTGACCAAATACAAAAAAACTAGCAACAGAAATAACTACGGCTGCAAATATTTGTTTTTTGGCCATAACACCTTAATTATAGCACTAGCGTTACCCAAACTTCGAGCCGATAAAAATACTTGCTACAGTTTGATTTTAAAAGTTAAATTGTTCAATATATAAGCATGAGCAAATCTATATCAGTATTACTCATAGAGGATGATGCCGATATATCGTCTATGTATGCCCAGCGTTTTGCTATGGAAGGTGGCTTCACCATCAAGATTGCGAATAACGGTCAGGAGGGTCTAGACTTACTAAAAGCTTTTCATCCGGACATTGTCCTTCTTGATATGATGATGCCAAAGATGTCTGGAATAGAAACCCTGAGAAGAATTCGAAACTTGCCAGGCGGCGAAAAGCTAAAGGTAATTGCCCTAACTAACATGAACGACCCCGATACAGTTAAGGCAGTCGAAGACCTTGGTGTCATACAGCACATCATCAAGGCTAACTCTAACCCAGGTTTTATTGTTGACACCGTACGCGCTGCTACCCAAACAAACCGCTAGAGTTTATTCAATATATTCTTTATAATAAGCACTAGTATTGTAGAGGTAGTTATGCAGCCGGCCGCAAGAAAGTGGGATCTGATTTCAAAAGTTAGCGTATTTTTTTGGGCGCTAATAGTAATATTCTTGGCAGGTTATCTATTAATTGCTAATCCTGGCAAGGTGTTTGCGGGCGACCCACCGCCTTCGAATGGACAGCCCAACGGCATGAACGGTAAGGGCTACGCCTTTGACCCATATGTTATTAAGACATGTCAAAACCTCCAGGATATTAATATAAATCCTCGGGGTTTTTATTATATTCTTGGCAACGACATAGATTGTTCAGAGACGACATCGTGGAATGGCGGTAATGGCTTTTTGCCAATTGGAGCCAGCTTGAACGGTTACAGGTTTGAAGGCAGTCATCTTGATGGCAAGGGGCACACAATATCAAATATATTCATGAAGTGTCAGGTAATGCCAAATGACTGGGATAACGAGTTTGGATTATTCACTTATGTTGGTTCAAATAGTAGTTTTTCGAATTTTAAGATTATTGGTGCCCAATACGAAGCAGTTAACTGTAACGGTAATAATTCTGAATACTATGTTGGTGGCATCTACGGGCGAGGAGAGGCTGTTATTGCTGACGTGAGCTTTGAAGGAAGCATTACTAGATCATGCGATGCACAGAGTACTAATAATGTAGGTGGTTTAGTTGGATATGGTAATTATCAAAATTCAATACAAAGATCACACAGCACTGGAACGATAGATATATATGGTACTGGTTGCAGTGGTAAATTTAGCGCAGGAGGAATCATTGGTAGCGCCTACGATCCCAGCATTATCGATAGCTATTCAACAACAGATATCACATCTGGTGTGCAATTCGCTGAACCCTGTTACTACGGATCAGGGTTATGTCAAGTTATAGGTGGGCTTATCGGAGAGAATTATACTTACGATCCGCTTTTCACTATTCAAAATAGTTATGCCGCAGGGTCAATTTCGCTCACACAGACACCCTACATGAATTTAAACTACGCCGTTGGCGGACTTACGGGTAATACTTCGAGTAATATTCCGACACGATACCAGAATGTTTTTAGCGCAACTACTATCAGTCTACCACCTGTTTGTGACGACAATACCTGTGGTGATCGCCTACGTGTTGCAGGGGCGATTGATGGATATACTAGTAGTTACGATGTAGAGGATTATTCGACTACCTATTTTGATCAAACAGTCGCAGGACTCAATAATTGTGATGACGATATAGGTGATGATGCACCAACTTGCAACGCGATCAATACTGACGGCTTGGACGGGAACTATTTCAAAAATAACAGTACCAATGCACTGTTTAGCAGCAATTGGGATTTTAACAATGTTTGGCAAACAACTTCTGGATACCCAGAGCTACGCTCTGTTGCCAATCAGTACCCTGGCACAGTTCAAATTAGTAGTACCGAGATATTATCATCTACATCTATACGCATAAACGGAAGCTTGCCGGCAGAAAGTGGCAGCGGGCCCTTCGATACATCTTACGTCGAACGCGCCATAGATGTCCGGGTTAAGATTGGCGATAGCAGTGACTGGCTAGTGCCAATGGAACTTGAAGGTGATCTTAGTCAAATAACCATCAGCAGCCTGCCTGTTGGAAAAGATGTAACGGTTCGTCTAACAGCTCGGAATAAAGACGGATACTGGGGTCAATATAGCGAGGTTATCACCCAGACAGCCCAGCCGGGATTTGCACTTATTCGGAACTGCCTGGAACTGCAAAACATCAAAAACGATTTAACTGCAAATTACGAACTGGCGAAAGACATAGACTGCACCGAAACATCGAGCTGGAATAATGGCGAAGGTTTTCGTCCGATTGGATTAATATACGATAATGGTGATTGCTATATTAATAGTGCTTCTGATGCATTTATGGGTATCCTGGATGGTAATAACTACTCAATCAGTAACTTATACATAAACATCACTGACGGCTGCGAAGTTGCCGGACTTTTGGGTGCTGCCTACCAAAGCCGGATCCAAGACCTTACCTTGAAGCAACCAACCGTTATCAACAACGACTATTTACCAGAAGGGTGGGATGAATCACGCCAAAAAATTGCAGCATCAATTATTGGGATTAACTACGGTAGCACCATTACTAATGTCCACGTCCAAGACGCTACAATTTCGGCCAACGCAACAGCAGGCGGCATAGTTGGTACTATGTATGATTATTATGTTACGGAAGATATGGAATTCAGCAAGAATTCATTCCAAGGGCTCCTTTATACTGTCAAAACACAAAACCCAGACGGACCAATGGGTTTTGCTGGACTAATCGGCGGCATCCAATCCATGTCGGATAAAGGTATCGACATTCACGATAATTATGCAGATGTAGTTATCGATACAATGGATTCCAAAGGCACTCAGACCTCCTTTGGAGGTGCGATCGGCGTCATATACAAGGCTGGTGGCAATGGCAATATTATCGTACGAAACACCTACGCTACCGGCCTAATTAGCCCGGACTCGCCAGATCCCGGACAAGAGTCTTTTCGTTTCATTGGCGGTCTGGTAGGAGGGATGGCTGGATTCTCAGAATCAAATAAACCCCGTATCATGGATTCGTTTTCTCATAGTACTCTCGATTTGTCGAACGCAGTTGGGTATTTAGCTTCTGGCCTTGTTAGTACTATGGACGTTCCTCAGTATGGCTTTTATAGTGGTGAGGTCATCAACTCTTACTTTGATGCCGATCAGGCTGGAACAAGCGATTGCTCAAGCGTACCTGCCGCAGGATTAGACTGTACAGCCATACTGGGCCAATCAAACTACTTCTACAACAACACGACTACTGCACCGCTAGATACTTGGGACTTTACAAACATCTGGCAGACTACCTCTACGCTGCCAGTATTCAAAACTAGTGTATACCATACGAGCACCCCCATACCCGAAGCTCGTCTCAAAGCCAAAGGCGGCAAAGGTAGCACGGGCACTACGCCAACCCTACCTACTCCTGAACAACAAAAGAAGATTAGCGATGCGTTCCGCAACTTTGGAGGCCCAACCGATACTTCGTCCAGGCCCATTAACCCAAGTCTACTAGAGCAGATTACTAACAAGGTTAAAGACATCATTCGCAACTTGCCAGAACCAGTTGTACGTAGCTTCCCGTTTGTCCTGATGGGTTGCACGAGCTCAGGCATAATCTTCATGGTTCTTGAAGCACAGCGTCAAGCTAAGCGGCTAAGTACCTTGAAAGCTCTAATTACCAAACAACGGTCACTGGCTCAACAGCGCGATACTTTCTGGCACTTGGCTGCTAATTATCTGCGGGCACCAGTTACCCTGCTGATGGGCGGTGTAGAGCTACTCACTCTGGGTGTGCCAACGGCCAAAAGTCTTGGTGCGGCCGTTGCCAAAAACGTTACCATCTCCACCGTGCCGTCAGCCACAGTTAGCAAGCTTACTAATCTAGTCAAAGGCATGCAGACCAAGGTCGCAGCCATCATGGAAGATATCGAGTCCAGCGACACTCTAAAAGGCATAGCGTGGCCCAAAGAAACACCACTACATGTATTACGCACATTAGGTTTCTGGGCGCCAATGATCTTGCTAACTAGTTTGCTAGTGCTTGCAAATTACATAATTGTTGGATTCCGAAAATTTGATATTAATACCCAGACTTATCTTACCGAGGCTGTTCTGTTTGGCCTGGTAGCGTATGCGCTGTACTGGGCTTTTGGCAGGCTTTGGGGCGTCAAACAAAAGGTAAAGACTGCTGAGCAACTTTTGGCTCGGCAAAGTAAAGCCCTGCAAGCCGCACGCAGCGACTTAATGATCAAAACAGTTCAAACCCTCGATGATGACATCGACCAACTTCAGGGCGCAATACTGAACTTACCGGCAGATAGCCCGGCAATTCACCCGCTCCAAGAGGGCTCTACTCGCTTGCGAAGAATGGTAGACAGCTTCCAGCTACTAGGCGCAGCCGAGAGTAATCGACTGGATAGTCTATCTCCAGCTGGGTCATGCAGTAACGTAGACGCAGTACTCAAGCAAGTCATTGCCGATGAACAATTAGCCCTGGGGCCTAGTGGCGTTAAGCTGGATGCTCCAGAGCTTACCGATTTTACAGTAACTGGTGCCCCCAAACTAACCGAGCAGGTGATTGGCACCGTGTTAGATAATGCTGTTGCGTTTAGTCCACAGGGTGGTGAAGTTAGTATAGAGATCTTATCTAAACCCGGCATGAAAGGCCTGGCCATTCATGACAACGGACAGGGCGTATCGAAAGATCAGTTAGCACACATGTTCGAGCCATTCACAAAAGCTGATGGTGATGATGCACTGCGCATGAACCACGAAGGCCTAGGCATCGACCTTTACCTAAACAAGCTCATTATGCAGTATCTTGGCGGCGAGATATCGGCAACAAGTACAGAAGGTAAAGGCACTACAGTAAGCATGTGGTGGCCCAGTAAATAATCACAACTTGGCAAAGTCAAAAGTTTAATGACGATGAAAATTAGTAACTTTTTACTGGAATATTGAGCCGAGGTCTTGACCCCACGAGTCCTGCCAAGCACTCCTAGTTACTACAGTATTTGGTATATAAAAATTCCAACTACCAATATATGTATTGCTATAAAACTTATTGTTTTGGTTTTTAGTTATATTATTCTGCACAACAGTTCCGGCGTATGGAGTACCCGCTGGAGCGTCAGTGTTCGCAAATATGGCTACATTTGCACAACCAGTATTCGTTGGCGGGCACCAGGTTGCGCCTGATGTCATTTCAAACTTATTATTGTGGACTTTGACATTTTGTGTCTTCCAGCGGCATATTCCAGCATTGTTAGCAAGATCAGTTGAGCATTTCGTTATGTTAGCTTTATTTTCGGCATCATTTTGGCCTTGAATGAGTGGCGGGCACCAAGAGGTGTCGTTCTGCGTGCAGTACCTGCCAGCCCGCTCCCACAAACCGATGCCGTGCCAATTATCTACAACATAGTTATTGTAAATGTTTAATTCCGGGGGAAATTTTGTTTGATCACTGCCCAGATAGTTGCTGGTAGCCACATCGCCGCCAGATTCAGAAATGTAAATCGCGGAGTTATTGGGCCCACCCTTACCAGAAACATAATTGCCAGCCACATAGTTGTTACGGATGATACCGCTGTAGCTTATCTCGTAGAATATACCTCGCTTGCTGTTGTCTTTGGAGACATTACCCTCGATTAAAACATCTATATTGTTATTATCCACCCAGATACCCGAGCCATTGTTGTTATGTACATTGTTGTTACGAATAGTCACGCCCTTGGTGTTCCAGATCTTCAGTCCGCCCGAACAGCCTGTGCAGACTTTTCTGCCATCGGTATACGCAGGATCTATAACACTCTCAATATTGCCAGTTCGATTGTTATTTCTAATTTCGTTACCTTCAATCAGCACATTTGTGTGCTGCGTATAATCTGTTCCGCCCTTTGAAGGAATCGAAAATCCAAGCTGCTCATTGTTCTCTATGCAGTTATTTACCAGCTTGGAGTTGGTTGCAACATAAATCCCTGAGCCTCCATTGTTAGAAATCGTATTATTAGCAATTGTCCAGCCCGGTGATTGCCCCCAGTTTATGGCCGTTTGGTTAATCATATCAGCCGATAAGCCATCGGCTTGACCAAAATTTTTGATTGTTAAATTTTTAATTGTAACGTTAGGACTACCGGTTGAGCCCTTAAAGGCCATACTCATGTGAGCCACGTAATTATTCGCTCTTGTTCTTGTGTAGTTTGCAGAATATTGACCATCCAGCACTGCACCCGGAGCACCAATGTATGTATTACCTGTTTTGGGGTTAATCGGCGCAGTAGAGAGAGTGTGCGTACCCGACGTCAAGTAAAAAGTCGTTCCTGCGGCGCTATTTGCAGACAGAGTCGCTAGATCTGTGCCCGGGTTAACTGTGACCACATTAGAACCAGAAGGTGCCGATGTTGGGCCATTCAAAATTGAGGTATTCCCACAAACTTTATAATCGTTTAGCCCCGGCCAGCTAGCTGTTGACCCTTGACTAAATTTTACGGCTCTACCGCCAGAAGCAGAGGAAGAATTAATTATGGTAGCGCCGCCCGAGGCCGTCGCAGATTCTGGCTCAATAGCAGAAGAGATGCTCGACGCCCTAGATATAATAAGCAAAATACATCCTGCAATAGCAAAGAGCAATATGAAATTAAGTTTTTTGCTCATGCTTTTAGTATAGCAATTCAATCTATTTAACAATCCGCATATTAGCTAGTCTAGATAATGGTTTTGGAGATTTGACAATGCTTATGTTTGAAAGTTAGTATATACAATAGATAATTTTATAAATGAGCGAATCAATAACCACCAAAACCATTGGGGAATTTTCAAAAGAACTTTGTCTATTACTTTTCCTTATTGCAGTTGTGTTTGTATTCAGACCAGCCAAGGCTCACGCCGCCTCGTTTGACGTCGGGGCAGGTGATTATGCGGTTAATGATGGTGATAACGTTTGCCAATTAGCAGAAGCAATCACCAACATAAACGATGGGGCGCGTACATATGCGGACTGTGTTGAAACAGGTGCATACGGCACAGACGACACCATAAACTTGCCAGTTGGCACCATCACTGGGCCTGGATCGCAAGTTTCCACACCGTGGAAAAGTACGAAGTTTATTGGAAAGGGACGTGGGCAAACCGTACTCAACAATCTAGGCTTGTACATAGGAAGTGGTATCGACTACACCGTCAAAGACCTAACAATGACGGATGCATGGGAAACAAGTGTCCAGGCGACTAATTTGTCCGTTGACAATATAGAAATCAACTTAAATGGCAACTCCGAAACTGCAATAAGAACCTACAACAGCAGTCTAATGCTACAGAATAGTTACTTACATAATGCGCGCCTAAATAATGGCTCTGGTTTTGGGCTTATTACCGCTGAAATTTTTCCAAATAACTCCCTCGTCATTGAACGATCTACATTTAGTCGTGCACCAAAAGGAATTCTAATGTTAATGTCCCTTAGCTGTTTAGTTACGGCCAGC
>CAYXYR010000040.1:0-9257 GCA_964469435.1 uncultured Candidatus Saccharibacteria bacterium
ATGCCCCAGCTATCAAACATAGAATCCATTGTTGATGAGCACCATGGTGAAGGGTACGTATCGCCTCGTGATGTATCACAGGCTGAACCCAATATGACTGTAGAGCCACTAAATAATCGGGCGTTTTCTGCCGCCTGCTGGGCACGTAGTGCTGCAATCTGCCCATTGTTTTCTTTAATTTTTTGATCAAATGCAGCTTTCTGCTGCACGGTAAGACCTAGCAGTTGTGCCTGTTGTGATTTACTGGAGTCCAATGCATCTTGCATGCTTTGCTGATCCTTAATTACTTTTTCTACTTGTGTCTTTTTTTCGCGCAATTCGTCTTTAAGCGCGTTGACTTTATCGAGTGTTTCTTTGATCTTGTCTTTTACTGAATTGCGGTATTGCTGCTTGTCTACAAACTCACTCAAGTCCTTGCTAGATGCTAGCATCTCTAAAGTGCTTATTTGTCCCTCTAGATACATTGCCTTAATGTTCTCGCCCAATATTCGTCGTTGCTTAGCCAATTCTTCTTCAGCAGCTTTTATTTTGGACTCTAAATCTGCCTGTTTTGCCTTATTCTCGTCTATTTGCTTTTGCAAAACATCTACCTGTGCCTGCAGTTTATCAATAGTTTCTTGGTAGCTGTTAGCTTGAATTTGCAGAGCATTTGCCTGATCTTTGTTTTGATTGTTTTGCTGCTGCAAAGCATTTATCTGGTCGTCAAAACGGTCGGCCATAACGTGAGGTATAGTAACCGTACCCGCTAAAACCAACATCGCCACAAAGACTGCAATGAAAGAATGTAATCTATATTTTTGTTTTATTTTTTGTATATTCATTGGTATATCCATAATAACATGCTCTGCAAGATGTTTGCAGCCCCAGTAAATCTTAGTTGGTTGTCTTGAATTTTAGGTATCGTCGGGTGGCGATAAAAGATGAAATAGCACCAATAAACACCCCTACTCCTAGCTGCAAGGCTAGTAAAATCCAGTAGTGGCTAGCAAAATACTCGTTGGAGTAATTTATGTCTAGCAGCCCCAGACTACTGGCTTCGAAAGCCGAAGCAGACACTGCAAACAAGGCATGGACAATAGCCAAAGACACTACGCCCGACAGCAATCCGTACATCACACTCTCGACAATAAATGGTCCGCGGATGAAATTGGTGCTAGCACCCAAGAGTCGCATAATTGTAATTTCGTCACGGCGGTTAAATATCGCCATCTGGATAGTATTGAAGATAATTAACATCGATATGATTGCAAAAACCACTACACCAACTACCCCGGCTTTACGGAAAAACCTGGTTGCACTGGTTATTTTATCAATGGCCTCTTTGCGATCACCCGAGTAAGACGTTTCGTCGGACTGAAGAGCTTTTATTTCTTTTTTTTCTAGGAATGTCTTAATACTCTCTATCCTATTTGGATCTTTCGGCTTTATTTGCAAACTAGCCGGCAACGGGTTGTCGGTTTGTGATATGGCCAGCAACAAATCGAGATTTTTCTCGTTTTGTTTTTTGTAAGCAGCCAGTGCTTCGTCTTTAGAGACAAACTTTACAGATTTAACGTTATCTAATGCTTTAACTTGGTTGATTAGATCTTCGCGCTGACTGGTTTTAACGCTGTCTTTAAGGTAGACAGATATGTCGATTTTATCTGTTATTTGCTTAATGGTATTACTGAAAGTAGCATTTGCGATTATCGAAAAAAGTACAATCGTGAGTGTTATCACCATAACAGCCATAGCCGCGATACCAAGCCATGCATTACGGGCAAAATTAACTATGCCGGTCCGGATAATTCGCCGCAATGTAACAGCATGGGCTTTTAGACTGCCGGACTTCATATCTTGTACTCCGTGCTACTTGCACGATCGCTAATGATTTTGCCATCGGCAATAGTAATAACCCTACGACGTAGCTTACTAACAATTTCTTGATTATGAGTAGTCAAAATTACGGTGGTGCCAAAACGGTTAATTTTTTCTAGCACCCGAATTACATCCCAGGCATGCTTGGGGTCTAGGTTGCCAGTCGGCTCGTCGGCAATTAATATTCTTGGCTGACGTACAATAGCCCTAGCTATTGCTACCCGTTGACGCTCTCCACCAGATAGCTCTAATGGCATTCGTTTTTCTTTGCCCTTTAGTCCCACGATCTCTAGCACCCTAGGCACCGTGTTTCGGATTTCTTTGTTGCCCATACCTACGATCTCTAATGCAAAGGCTACGTTTTCGTACACATTTTTGTTGGGTAGTAGCTTGAAGTCCTGAAAAACTACACCAATCTTGCGCCTAAGTAGTGGGATTTCTTTGTCTTTAAGAGTTTCGTAATCGATACCGCCAACGATTATCTTACCGGTAGTTGGCTTTTCTTCTCTGGTAAGAAGTTTTAGCAGCGTGGACTTACCGGCACCACTCGCCCCTACGATAATCACAAATTCTTTGGCCTCAACATGCAAACTAACGCGATCCAGCGCCGCAGCGCCAGTGTTGCGATTGTACGACTTCGAAACCCTATCCAGCAAAATCATGTAGTATTCATTATACCAAACCGCTGGTGGTTTTTGGGAATTTTACGACCCAATATTTTCTTCAAGATAAGCAGTAATAAACGGGCTAAGATCACCGTCTAACACCCCTTCGGCATCGCTTGTCTCGTAACGGGTGCGTAAATCTTTGACCTGTTTGTATGGATGCAGTACGTAGCTTCGAATCTGATTCCCCCACTCGGCCGACTGGTTTGGACCTTTAATTTCAGATATTTTTTCTTGGTGCTGCTCTATCTGTAATTGCGCCAATCTGGAGCGCAAAATAGTCATAGCGGTTTCTTTATTTTGCAGCTGTGACCGCTCATTTTGGATGGCCACATTCACTCCTGTTGGTATGTGTGTAATACGCACCGCTGAATCGGTAGTATTAACGCTTTGACCACCATGACCTCCAGCCCGATAAACATCAATTTTTAGGTCTTTTGGGTCTAATTCTAGCTCATCAGGCTGATCGATTTTGGGCATCACCTCGGCTTTGGCAAAACTAGTCTGACGCAAGTTATCCGAATTAAATGGACTAAGTCGCACCAACCTGTGTACGCCATGCTCGCCTTTTAGCTTACCGAAGGCAAAGCTACCATCTACCTCGAATGTTACTCTTTTAAGACCCGCTTCTTCGGCCACTGCCTCGTCTATAACAGATACGGCCATGTGGTTTTTTTCGGCCCAACGGCTATACATTCTGAATAACATTTGTGTCCAATCTTGTGCATCGGTTCCCCCCGCCCCGGCCGACAGCGTGACTATGGCCGAGTGATCGTCGTATGGCCCGTTAAACTTTAAGTCTTCTTTTAGAGATTGTAGATCTGCATCGATTTTATTTAGTGACGACACTAATTCGTCACGCATCGATACGTCGGCCAATGAAGCTAGCTCTTGAGTCTCGTCTAGGTTCTTTCCCAGCGAATCCCAAGGCTCAACACGAGCATTTAGAGTTGCTAGCCGCTTCATAGTAGATTGCGCCAATTGATTGTCATCCCAAAAACCAGCTTGTTCTGACCGGACCTGAAGCTCGTCACGTTCTTTACGTAACTGATCTAAGTCAAGACGTTCTACGGCTGCTAGGTATTGCCCGCTCATAACCTTGAGCCGTTTTTCTATATCTTCCATACAAGTTGCATTATACCGTTACTAGCACTAGCTTAGCCATAATGGGCATGCTTGACTAAACAATTCTTCTGTAAACTGCTCGCCCGAGCTGCCTAAAACGCCCAAGCCCCAGATATTGTCGGTGAACATTTGCTTGGACACATCAACAATACACTGTTTGGTAATAGCTTGTATGCGCTCGGGTATTTTGTAATAGTCATCCACAATTTCATCAAAGAAGTAGCGATTACTATACTCTGCTGCCGTGCCGCCAACCGTCTGACCACTGCGTTGATATCGCCCTAGGGCATATTGTTTGGCACTATCGATATCGTCGGCCGATATCTTGCCAGCAAAGACCGCCATTAGTTCGTTAATCATGATGTCGAATAGTCGATTGGCGTTTTGAGGCATAACTTGAGCGCCAAACCACCAATTGGAGCTAGTTTTGGTCTGACTAATACCAGAGCTCATGTGGTACACCAAGCCTTTCTCACGTGCAGTACCTAGTATGCGTGAATATAGTGTCTCGGTTAACATAGAATTTATTAAAGTCAGACCGTCTAATTCTGGCTCGGATAGTCGACGCTGCAAAAAGCTATCTAGGTAGAAATACATATTCTCGACAGTTTCGTTCGGTATGTACAACGGCGCCAGCAAGCCTTTTGGTCGCTCGCTAGGCAGTTGCCTGCGTCCATCGCCCAGGGGTAGCTCGATATTAGCAAAAAGCTGCTCGATAATCTTGCGACGTTTAGCTTGCAAATTTCCAGCAATTACAAAGCGCAGGTTGCTGGTAGTGTGTGTCTGTGTGTAGTGACTGCGAATGTCTTCTATCTTGACATTGTCCATACGTCTTAAACGCTCTTGGTCAGTCAGTACCGCAAAACCGTACTTTTCGCGCAAAGCCAAGCTAAGGTGCCGAAAATGGTTGTTTGACCTGCCAGTAAGTTCTTCGCGTACATTACCAAACTCGGCTTCAAACTCGTCATCTAAGAATAGTGGCTTACTGATGACTGTTAGTAGTAGCCCAAATATACGATCCCATTCAAAATCGGCACATTCTGCCTCGTAAATGATGTCGTAAGCACCTGTCGAGGCATTAGAATATGCACCATTTTTTTCGAATTCAGCCTGAAAAGCCCGAGCCTTTGGGTACAACTCGTTAGCGCCAAGTACTAGATGCTCCATGAGGTGAGGCGTCTCCCATTTCTGCTTGTCTGTCACTAAGTAATCGCCAGCCCGGAAGTTAATCTCGAAAGACATTACACTAGCATCGGGCACATGAACCAATAGGCCCTTTATGCCATTGGCTAATGTGACTTCACTTACGGTATGTTTCATTAATTGTTTATTTTCGTTTTTTGGCTTTTGATTTTCGCTTGCGCTCGGCCTTACGGGCTTTTTTACGCTGTGTGGTGCTAATATGCTTTTTACTGCCTCCAACTGCTGACTTGTTCAAAGTAAAGTCTTCTTCGTGGAATTCTTCGGCCTCGATAATTTTGTCGGCATTGTCTACAGATTGACGGGCAGCAAGTGTTAGCTCGGTTTCGGCTGGATTATCAAGCTGATCTTCGTCTACTGGCTCGGCATTAAAGACGGTACGCACAACATCATGCCGCAAAGCCGACTGCATTTCTTCGAACATGTGCTGACCCTGGCGTCTGTACTCGACTAGCGGATCACGCTGACCAACACTTATCCAGTGAATACCCTCGCGCAAATGATCCATATTCTCTAGATGCTGCATCCATAGATTATCGAGTATCTGAAGGTAAATATCCCTCTCTACCTTGCGCATAACCTCACTAGAAAAAGCTGCTTCGCGGGATTCATATAGTTCGTGGGCTTCGGCTTTTAGAACACTGGCGAATTTGTCGGCTGGACAATCGAACAGCCGATCTAGGGTTGGCTCATCTAGCGGGAAGACTTCCCTTAGTAGAGCCTCGTATTGGTCGGTGGTGGCCAGTGGCGAACCCGCCAATACCTGAACCTCTTCGTCAATGAATAATTTGATTCGTTTACTAATATTTGGTTGGTTCAGGATCTCGCGGCGCATGGCGTAAGTTGCCCGACGATGACGGTTCATAACGTCATCGTATTGCACAACATTCTTTCGTTGATCGAAGTTGTGGCCTTCGACCTTCTTCTGGGCCGCTTCTAGACTGCGCGATATGATACGGTTTTCTATCGGCGTTTCGTCATCGACGTTAAGCCGCTCCATAATGGCACCGATTCGATCACCACCAAAAATGCGCATCAGATCGTCCTCTGTACTCACAAAGAACTGCGTCGTTCCGGGATCACCTTGGCGCCCCGCCCTACCTCGCAGCTGGTTATCGATTCGGCGAGATTCGTGTCGTTCCGAACCAAGCACAAATAAGCCGCCTAATTCTTTAACTTCATCACTCAAAACGATGTCGGTACCTCGACCTGCAATGTTGGTGGCCAATGTTACAGCCCCTTTTTCACCAGCTTGAGCCACGATGGCGGCTTCTTTTTCGTTGTTTTTGGCATTTAATATCTGGTGAGGTACGTTTTGTTTTTTGAGCAAGCTCGACAGTAATTCGTTCTTCTCGATGGACACCGTACCGATCAAAACGGGCTGGCCTTTGAGGTGCAACTGCCGGACTTCTTTAGCTATAGCCTTGAATTTACCAAGCTCTGTCTTATAGATGCGATCCGGTCGGTCGTCACGCGCCAGTTTGCGGTTCGAAGGAATCTCTAGCACATCTAGCTTGTAAATCTGATGGAATTCTTCGGCCTCGGTCTCGGCGGTACCTGTCATACCAGATAGTTTTTCGTACAAACGGAAGTAGTTCTGGAAGCTGATTGTAGCCAAAGTCATCGATTCTTCTTGGACTTCTACTCCCTCTTTAGCTTCGATCGCTTGATGCAAACCTTCGTTATAACGACGCCCTTTTAGTAGCCTTCCTGTGAATTCGTCGACAATTACCACTTCGCCATCGTGAGTAACAACGTAATCTTTATCTTTCTTGAATAGTGTTTGGGCTCTTAAAGCCTGTTCTAGATGATAAATAGTACGGATATTTTCGGTACCATAAAGGTTTTTGATACCAAGTATTTTCTCGACATGATCTACACCCTTGTCTGTAAGTACAACTGCTTTGCGCTTTTCGTCGACCTCATAATCGGCCTCTACTAGCTGACGAGCAACTTTTGCAAACTGACCATAGGCGCTACCGCTGGTTGTTGCGGGGGCCGAAATAATTAACGGTGTTCGGGCTTCATCGATCAGAATCGAGTCTACCTCATCGACGATGGCAAAATGTAGCTCACGCTGGCGCAATTGGTCGACCTCACGGACCATGTTGTCGCGCAAGTAATCAAAGCCAAACTCGTTGTTAGTTCCATAGGTAATATCGGCTCGATAAGCCTCTTGCCGTGTACAAGGTCTCAGATGCTTAAAGCGTTCGTCTTGATGATCTTTGTTAACGAACTCTGAATCAAAGATATATGACTCGTCGGCAATGATAACACCTGTAGTTAGCCCCAAGAAATTATAAACCTGACCCATCCATCCGGCGTCACGTTGGGCTAGATAATCGTTCACTGTTACCACATGAACGCCCTTACCCGTCAGTGCGTTTAGGTACACTGGAGCAGTGGCTACCAAAGTCTTACCCTCACCAGTCTTCATTTCGGCAACACTACCTTCGTGTAATGCCATCCCCCCAATAAGCTGAACGTCGAAATGCCGCTGGCCCAATGCCCTTGTAGCCGCCTCACGTACAACTGCAAATGCATCTGGCAAAATTTTATCTAGCGACTCTTTTTTTAGTCGCTTTTTTAATACCTCGGTTTGGGCTTTAAGCTTTGCATCGCTAAGCGCTTTGTAAGTATCGCCAAGAGCGTTTACGTCTTTTACCCGCCGTCGATATCGTTTGAGAATCTTTGCTTGCGGATCCCCCAAAACTCGTTTCAGAACCTTCTTCATAACAACTGTCGTCCTTTTACCCACACCAGAAATTTATTGTGCAGACTCTATTGTACCGTATAACCTAACGGTAGAGCGAAGGTAATTTTACCAACACTATGAAGCAACTGGGCGATGCTTGATACGAGCCAACATCCGCTTATGAAAACGCTCTTTATTGTGCTTTTCTTTGTATCGCTTTAGCTGAGTCTTTAGTTTAGCTTCAACCACATCAACAGCCGCATACATGTTGATTGTGGTTTCTTTAACGGTGATAGTGTCATGCGGTAAGTGGAGAATAACTTCGCAGGTTAGTTCACGCTTGTTTTTAGCCTTTCCTTCTTTCATCTTGACCTCAGCATGGGCCGATTTGCGTGCATGGGCCGACATAAATAGGTCTAAGCGGCCAATCTTCTTCGTGACATACTTCTTTAGGTCGTCGTCGACCGTATAGTGAACGCCAGAAATTTCTAGTTTTTGAATCATGTCTTACCTCCTTGTTAGATACGGTTTTAATACATTTGGCACTCGGATGGAGCCGTCTTGGTTCTGATAATTCTCTAGTATGGCTTTAATGATTCGACCCATGGCAAAAGCCGTGGCGTCATTGGTATGTACAAATTCTGTCTTGCCCGACTTACGCCGTACTTTGGTGCGAAGTCGACGAGCTTGGTAATCTGTCATATAGTCCGAAGTATGGGTTTCGCGGTACATTCCTTGAGCCGGCATCCAGGTATTAATATCTACACCTTGAGCATTTGGCTTGCCGATATCGGCTGTGCACTTCTGAATAAGCTGATATGGTAGCTCTAGTTGTTGCACTAGATATTCTTGGATGGCTACTGTTAGCTTGTGCTCATCAAGTGCAGTTTCCGCTGTACTAAACACCTCCATCTCGAGCTTATCGAACTGATGCATACGAAAGATACCCTCGGTATCTTTGCCGTAAGTACCTGCTTCGCGTCGAAAACTAGTTGCATAGCCCAGATAACGAATCGGAAGCTGATCTTCGTCCAGGATTTCGTCGATATACATAGTGCACAGACTATGTTCGGCGCTGGCATTCATCCACAGCTCATCATCGGCAAGCTTGTAAGTAGTGTCTTCGGCACTTAGGCGAGCCGATGCTTCGTAAGCCGATGTCTTTACCATGGCAGGCGGCAAAACCGGCGTGAAAGGCTTGGCGCTGATGTTTAGGTTGTTCTCTTCTACAAGTTGCTTAATGAGCTTTTCGTCACCAAGCGCATCCAGTACAAACTGAATGATTGCGAATTGCAATCTAACAGTATCACCTTTTAGGTATGCAAACCTGGCGCCAGCTACTTTGGCTGCTCGTTCTTTATCTATAGTGTCGTGCATTGTGCCTAATTCGGCATCACTACGTACCTTAAAGTCAAAGTCGGGCTTATCGCCAACCGTTTTTATAACTACGTTGTCGTCCTCGCTAGAGCCAACTGGCACCATTTCTAATGGCATGTTTGGGATGGCCTTTAGTATAGATTCGAAATCTTCGTTTACGGGAGCAAGTTTTTGCTCTAATAATGTCAGCTGCTCCTTAATCTCCTTGCCCTCTTCGATTTGCTCAGGGGTCGGCTTTCCTTGTTTGAGGGCGGCAGCATGTTCGTTACGCTTGGCTCGCAACAACTCAACCTGGACACTCAAGTTACGTCGCTCTTCGTCCAATTTTAGAAGCTGGC
>CAYXYR010000041.1:0-9163 GCA_964469435.1 uncultured Candidatus Saccharibacteria bacterium
TGCCGCAATTCCCACCCGCATATGCCACAACGAGTGATTGGGCATTCAAAGTCGGTAGACCAGGCATCGTAGTGCTCTCGGTGTAGTGTGCCCAACTGGCTGAATGGGTGTGCATAGTCATAGGTTCCGTCCTTTCGCAGGCTATCTTTCTCTATTTGACGAGCCCACACGGTAGTGCCATTAAGCAAATATCGCCCTTTTAGTGATGCTATCCTATCTTTACTTTCATTTTGCGTGCTGAGTGGTGTAGGTTTTGTTTTTGTAGTGACACGCTGTTTTTGCCACTTCGTGTAGCCAAAATAACTAACCCCTATTAGTACTCCAACACAGATAATGCCAACTAAAATGTACTGTTTCTTACCTTTGTTTTTAGCCGATCTTAAAGAGTAGTGTGACATCAATCGTTTGTTTGCGTCGGGTTCTTTAGTGTAGCGGCAAAACTAGTAAAGCATTCTTTGCATAGGTGGTATTTGATCACTTTACTCTGCTTATCTGGCGGGCTCAGTAAAATACCGCCAAAATCTAACAATTCATTACCGCATTTGTCGCAAAATGGGTTGATAGCCATGATTTTATTATATTGCCTTTCACTGGGTTATGCTATTTACAATGACTTAGCGTATGCAGTGATGTTGCTAAATATTGCTAGCGCAGCAGCCTTAGCTGCTTTGGTTCGGTCTCGGTCAGGATGAAATGCTGCAACTGAACGTTCGGGATGTGGCATCAGGCCTAGAATTGTACCGGTTGGGTCACAAACGCCGGCGATGTCATTTGTTGAGCCACTCGGATTGGCAGGATGTTGCATATTTGCAGGACTGCCATCTCTGTTGACATAACGAAAAACAATTTGTCCATTTGTTTCTAGCTGTCGTATGACTTCGTCGGGCGCGACAAAACGACCCTCGCCATGAGCAGTTTGCATGGCGATTGGCTGCTCTGCGAAATCTTCGGGTGAAACAAATTTACATACTGTTTTACCTACTGCCATATCTATCCACCGGCATTCAAACCGACCAATGTCGTTATGGGCTAGTGAAGCTTGCTGTTTATCAATTGTGGCGTTTGGCAAAAGGCCAGACTGCATGAGCACTTGGTCTCCATTGCATATACCGATAACCGGCTTAGCTCGCTCGAGGTGTGCTTGCAGCTGATCACCGAAGTGTGACGTCAAGGCATTGGCAAATATCTTGCCAGACGCAATATCATCACCGTGAGAGAACCCACCGGGAACTGCCAAGACATCAAATGGGTCAAGTGACTGTGATCCCTCGAGTAGTTCATTAATATTAACGATCCTGGCATCCGCTCCGACTACACTAAATGCATTACGCATTTCTTCGTCACAGTTAATCCCATCGGTTTTCAGCACACAGACATCGACATTACTCATGAGTGAAATACCTCTTTCATTGGTTTTTGCCAAGCTGTCTTGAGTTCATCTATTGTCACATCAAAAACCTTTGTAGAGTTATTAACTTGCAATGAACCATCTTTAGTCGTAAAGCCGATTCGTCTATGTGGTACGTCATCAAATATAAAGTCTGCTACTTCTGCGCTACTGAGCTCAACCACAAAACAGCCAGCGGTTTCGCTAAACAAGAAAGACTCGAGATCCCCGTCTTTGGGTGCGCTTATTACTGCTCCAGCCCGATCATCGCCGAAGCACATTTCGGATACAGCGGTCACGAGGCCACCTTCACTGATATCGTGGCAAGACAAAATGGCGCCTTGCTGTATGGCTCTTGTGACGGCATCTAGTGTTGCGGGTAGCGCAGTAGTATCGATTTCTGGGACTTTGATGCTCTGACCTTCCGTTACGTCGTAGTAGGTGCTACCACCCATGTTGTCACTTGGCGTGCCAACAAGAAACAGAAGGCTTTCACCTGGTTTTTTGACATTGGCAGTTGAGGTCTTTTCGACATCTGGTATACGACCAAATATAGATGCTGTATAGACTGGCGGGATCTTGATAACGGTATCACCATTGCGATACGTTGATGACAAGCTGTCCTTGCCGGAAATAACTGGGACGCCAAGCACGTGCATCATATCAACTGCCGCATCAACAGATCGGTCTAACGAGCCCATCGACTCTTCGTCTGGGAATGGCCAGATATAGTTACCCACAGCGGTCGCTTCATTGATGTCACCACCTACGGCTACGTAATTGGCTGCTGCCTCGGTGATTGCCCACACTGTGCCTTTATAAGGATCGAGCCGATTGAGTATAGGATTCATGCCATGGGACTGCACGACACCATATGGTTTGTCTAACATTGGCCTGATTACTAGAGCGTCGTTCGGTGCTTCTTGGGTTTTGCCACCATATGGTGAAACGCAGTTGCCGCCTTGCACACCGTGATCGTACTGCCGAATAATAGGTTCTTTGGAGCACACATTGCCATGTGCTAGAACAGCTTTAAGCCTATCAACCCATTCTGTTGAATCTTTTGGTGCAATTGGTCGTACTTCCTCAACTGCGGGTTGCTCCCAGTGTGCGTACATAGTGCGTTGCGGTAAGCCATTATTCAAAAAATCGTAGTCGAGCTCGATCACATTTTGCTGGCCATAGTTAACTGTTAGGGTTTTAGATCCATCAAATTCACCAATATCGACCGCTTCGACATTGTACTTTCGGCATATTGCTAGAAATGCCTCAACATCTTCTGGCGCAATAGCCGAAACCATACGCTCTTGTGATTCACTGATCCATATTTCCCAAGGCGCCAATCCAGGGTATTTGAGCGGTGCTTTACTGATGTCGACTGTCACGCCAATCTGCTCGCCCATTTCGCCGATGGCAGATCCGAAGCCGGCAGCTCCACAGTCGGTCATAGCTCGAATAAGCCCCGTATCACGTGCCTCTAGCAGTGCATCAAACATGCGTTTTTCTTCTATGGCGTTACCGATTTGCACGGCACCGGCGTTGACTTGGGCAGTTTTTTCGCTCATTTCGCCACTGGAGAATGTAGCTCCGTGTATGCCATCGCGGCCCGTCTTGCCGCCGATTATTAACACGCGATCACCAACTTGCGGCTGGCCTTTTTCCGCCATAACCTCGGGCAAAATTCCGTACGCACCGACGATCACTGTTGGCTTTGCTCGAAAATCGGGATGATAATGTACTGATCCGTTTGCGGTCGGAATGCCCATTCGGTTGCCATAATCACGCACGCCCTGTACTACACGTCGTTGCAAGTAATCTGGATTTAATGTTCCTGCTGGGAGTGTTGATGGATCAGTGTCTGGAGGAGCAAAACAAAACATATCTGTTGAGATAATTGTCTTGGCTCCCTGCCCAGTGCCCATGATATCTCTGAATACGCCGCCGCTACCTGTCATGGCGCCACCATAGGGCTCGATGGCGGATGGGCTGTTGTGGGTCTCTACCTTGCCACAGATGGCTTGCCCATCATAAAACTTCATTACGCCAGAGTTATCGCCGAAGGCAGATACGACTAATCGTTCAAAGGCTGGCTGTTCTTTGGCGCCAGTAGTAATTCGGGACATCAACGGTGGCTTTTCTATGTAGCTACCATTTTCTTGGCGCACAAGCACTTTAGCTTTGAATGTTTTATGACCACAATGTTCACTGAAAGAAACGGCCGCAATATGCTCTAGCTCGGCATCGGTTGGGTCGCGGTCGAGTTTGCGAAAATGATCTTGGACTACTGTCATCTCTTCGTCACTCAGGAACAGCTTATCTCTAGATAGCTCGGCAAGTTCTTCTCGGGTGGCATTTCGAATTGGTACCGTTTCTATAGGTCCTACAGTTCCTTCGAAACGCAGAGTGTCCGGTTTGTCCGTCACGATCCGCTCTACCGTCGGGTTCATTAAGAGGCGACCTACTGTTTGATGTACATCGCCAGGGCTAGCGCCATAAAAACGGTATTCAATCGAGGCATCCGCCGCCTCCAGCGGGACCCCTAGGTCTTCCACGGCACGCATTATTGATGCTACAGCAGGGTTCATTACCCCAGGCTTATAGCCAATTTCTACGATCGCCGCCTCTGGGTCGGCGGGTGGTTCGTCGACAGTGTAAGTTTGTGTAATCGAATCAGCGAATAATCCAGCAGCGAGAGTTGTTGCGCCTTCAAGGTCAGTTCCTTCTACCCGGTAAACTTGGCTGGTGGTGACGTTGCCGAAAACCACGCCAAGGCTGCGTCGCGCTTCAGCAGCGACGTTGTGCGCCAAAGGGTCGCCGGCTTCGCTTGTGACTCGGATCTCGTGAATGCTCATGCTGCTCTCCTAGCTTGCTGCTCCTTTAAGAACGTGTTGATGTCAATTGGTAGATGAGCTTTTTCGATGCGTTGTACGCGGTCAAATAACTTCTCTGGTGTGTCGTCGCTATAAACTGGAACGCGGTTTTCGGCTATCGTTGGTCCGGTATCAACCCCGGCTGCCACTACATGCAGTGTTTGAGCTGTTTCTGCTAGACCTAACTCTATGACACGCTCTTGAGTATGGATCCCGTACGTGTCCGCTGTCGCTGGTAATATTCCTGGGTGAGTGTTAATCATCCGTGCTAAATATATACCCCTATTATTGGGGTACATATCTTCATAATCTGGTAGCCAACCATATTGCCGCATTAGATCACCTTCGGCGGCAATAACACGCATGTAGCCCATTAGTGCCACTAAGCTGAATCTGCCTTCATGCACTAGCTCGCAGATTTTGGCAGATTCTTCTAGGGTTTGGCCTCTTTCTTGTTCTCCTGCAGGATATAAATGCTGGTTCACTACCTCCGACTGGATATCCAGTCCATACTGTTTGTTTAGTCGATCAACTCGTTCGAAAATACCTGCCTCAGGATCATTACAGACTACAAGCCCGACCTCTGCATCGACAATCCCCTCTTGGCTGGCATGCACGAATGCCTCGAACGTCGATCCGCTACCAGAGGCTAATACTGCAATAGTTGGTGTTGTTTCTCTCAACTTCAGCTCCCTTTATGCTGGCCATTATTACGGCATAGGCTAGCATCTGCAAGCAAAAACATGTTGTAGTATTTTACAATTCATGTGTTGGCGATAGACATAAGCACTGGGAGTGCTACAATAGCTCTCAATAAACGGAGGGTTGCCATGAGCGAAACGTTTAGTCCTGAGAAAGTTCAATTTTTCGATGACATTCGTAATGCCCCTGGCCGACTTGCCTTATCGTATGATGATGTTCGGCTGGAAACTCGGCATGGTCGCCATCAACGACCACCGGATGTTATGGATACTGCAGGCGCATTTTCTCGAAATGTACCACTAAACGAACCCTTTGTAAGTGCAGCCATGAATACTGTTACAGAGTCTGCGATGGCAATTGCGATGGCTGAATTTGGAGGTATCGGTGTTATACACGCGGCACTGAGTCCGGAAGATCAAAAGCGTGAAGTACGTCGAGTTAAATTATTCATGAATGGTGTTATTGATAAGCCGGTCACAGTAGATGAAAATGCCACATTAAGCGAAGTACTTATGATGTGCGATGAAAAAAGTTACGGTTTTCGCACCTTCCCCGTCATAGACAATGATGGAAAGTTCGTAGGGTTACTTACTGGCAATGACTTTGACTTCGCAGTCGATAAAGAAGTTCGCGTGCGTGATGCAATGACTCCACGTGCCGAGGTGCTTAGTAAAACTGGCAAAGTAAGCATAGAAAACGCCTACGGATTAATGACAAATAATAAGAAAAAAACGTTGCCTATTCTGGACAAAAATGGGCGTGTAAAAAAGTTGTTCTTACACTCCGACGTAAACCGCATACTTCATGAATCCGGTGGTTTTAATGTCGACTCAGACGGTCGTTTAGTAGTTGCGGCTGCCGTACCGACTGACGAAGAGGCTATTGAGCGGGTGCGGCTCATGCACAAGTACCTCGATGTCGTAGTGCTTGATAGTGCTAACGGTGATGCTTACTTTGCGTTTGAAACACTTGAAGCAATTAAATCCGAGTTCCCTGATCTGGATGTGGTAGTTGGCAATGTTTCAACAGGCGACTCGGCCCGTGAACTTGCTGAGGCCGGAGCTGATGGTGTTAAAGTAGGCCAAGGTCCTGGATCGATCTGCACAACACGAGATGAGACTGGTATTGGTAAACCACAAGTTACGGCAATTTTTGATTGTGTTCGAGCGGTTGAAAAATATGGAATTCCTATTTGTGCTGATGGTGGTATTCGGTATCATGGCGATATTGCAATTGCGCTAGCCGTCGGTGCGAGCAGCGTTATGATGGGCCGCGTTTTGGCTGGTGCAACTGAGTCCCCTGGCCCAATCTTAGAACTAGCTGACGGTTCTCGAGTAAAAGACTATTACGGCATGGGATCGGCCCGTGCATTTGCCGAAAGTGCAGTATCGCGCAAACGATATCAGGCAAATGCAAAGGGGCCACGATTAGCAGAGGGCGTCGAAGGACGAGTCCCGCATATTGGTCCAGTAGCTAGTGAACTAGAGATGTGCCGACAGGGCTTACTGGCAAATATGCGTTACACTAAGGCCTATGACCTTGCTACTCTTCGCCGCGAAATTCAGTTATTCCAAATCACCAATGCCGGCAGACAAGAATCACATCCTCATATCGACAATATTGTTCGACGCTAATATTAATGGACGGCAACAAACTGATCAATTTCTGTGCCTACACCAATAATCCCAACCTTTAGGCCGGTTTCGCACTCCACAAGATCAACAAAGTCTTGTGCTGCCGGAGGTATTTGATCCCTTGTTCGGGCGTTTTGTATTTCATCTCCCCAGGTAGAGACCTCTACATAATGTGGCTTGCTACGTGCAAGCTTTGCTGCAGAACTCGGTGTTCTGGTTGTTTTTATTCCGTCAAGATAATGGTAGTCGGCGACCTTCATTGTCTCGCCGGCTAGGTGTACTAAGTCACCCTTAGTTAATATTATTGTCTTTACGCCGAGCGACCTTGCTAAGCGCAAGTCATTGAGGTCGAACCAGCCCAGGTCTCGCTCGCGGCCTGTTGATGCGCCATATTCACCCCATTTGTCATTACGAGTCCCACGAACACGAGTCTCTATGTCTTTTTCGTCAGCACTGAACTGCGTTGGGAAGCCGTTACCTCCTACCCGAGATTTGAATATTTTGGCGATACCATACACATTATTAACGTGTTCCGGGCTTACGCCTAAGCCATTCAGTGCTCCTGCTGGTGTAGCATGCGATGATGTGCCCAGAGGGTATTCGCCATGTTCAATGTCCAGACCAATACTCTGTGCTCCCTCGGCGAGAATTTCTTTGCCTTCTTCAAGAGCATTATTGATAAATGAGATGCCATCTACCAAGAATGGGACGGTATATTCAGCAGCCGCTTGCCAGCGTTCAAATTCTTCCTCAAAATTTCGTGCAACTAGCTTTTCCCAAGTCTCTTGTCCGTTATCTTGATCGAGTATGTAGGCCATTGCTTGTTGCAGTCTCCACTGGGCTTCTTCCCAGCCTTCAAATGCCTTTGTATAGATTCCATTTGGATCTTCGATAATGTCTTCGGCGCGTACACCAATGCGCGCGTATTTATCGGCGGCAACATACCGAATACCACGGACGGTGCTGCCTTGCCTGCCCTTGCCAGCTTCGGCGATTGCATCCATAAATAGATCGTGTGGCATTACCATGTGCACGGTGTCGCTAATGGCTAGCCTGCTCGGTGTGATTGCAAGCCCATGACCCTCAAGCTCAGGCTTCTCTTTTTCGAATAATGCGACGGGGTCATACAAGCAGCCATTACCAATCAGATTTGATACGTCATCATAAAATATGCCAGACGGCACCTGGTGTGTAGCTACTTTGTTGCCGTTATATACGTTGGTGTGTCCTGCATTAGCGCCACCATTAAAACGCGCGACCATGTCGTGCTGTTCGGCCATACGATACACATGCAAGCCCTTGCCTTCGTCTCCAGCTTGCACTCCAACAACAATGTCTAGTGCCATTTCGGAAAAAATAATAACCTAACAGCGGTAAATTAGCAACCAATAGCGGTTTGGATTATTAGTTAAACACGTGCACATAGTCAATCAGCATTGAACTGGGTAGTTCATTTAAGTCGTACGGACCTTGACTGGTGTAACCTTCTCCACCGTATTCTAACGATATAATTATGCGCTGATCGTAAGTGTCAAACGGCCACGGGTTACTACCTGCATCTGCTGGCGTGACCCTGTTTGTGTTTACGCCATCCAGCGTGAACTGGATGTACCCCTCGCGCCAGTCCATGCCATAAACGTGGTAATCCTGGCACAACGGCTTGCTTATTGTGTAAAAAGTTGATTTGTGCCATTTGGGATTGCCTGCCCATATGGTCTGTTGCAAGCGATTGGTTTGAGTGCCAATTATCTCGTACATATCTATTTCACCCGATTCGGGCCAGGCCGGCCCAGTACCAGAAGCTGTCCAAATGGCTCCCCAGACACTTTGTGCGCAAGATAGTTTGGCGCGGATCTCGTAACGCCCATAACGAAAATATGCTTTCCCACCGGTATCCATGGCGCCGCTTGTAACGTTTGTTGGGTAGCCTTTTTCGGTAGTACATTGTGTACTGCCGGTGTTGATTAACGTCATTTTTAGGTTGCCCTGACCATCATGGGCAATGTTTTGTCTATTATCTTTATAGCATTGACCTCCCCAGGCCGAATATGTCAGGATTCGCCACTTAGTGCTATCTGGTGCTGTACCCGTGGCTCCGTCAAAATCGTCACAAAACTTTAGGTTGGTTAGTTGACCGCACTTTGGCTGACTAGTGGACTTTACGAACTTAACAGCGCTGCCACCCGAGGCTGTTGTGCTAGATAAGGTAGATACCGACTGGCTGGAAGTCCCTTTTTCGGCTTCTAAACTCTTTGTTGATGACGCTGCATGCGAAAGCGTAAGAAGTGCTATGCCTGAAGTTATTACGGCAGCAGTCATAGCGAAATACGCCCAAATTTTTGATTTTGCCTTACTGATTTTAGGCTGCTTCATGCTTATGTAAAGTTTAGCACGTAGCAGTACCCATATTCTATTGTTAATATGAGTTATATGAAGCTTATGGGTAAGACCATCGTAGTAACAGGAGCTGGGGGTGGCATTGGCAGCGAAGTGGTTCTGCAATTACTAGTTGCCAATGCCAAAGTAGCAGCGGTCGATTTACGCCAAGAATCTCTCGATGCCTTAAAACA
>CAYXYR010000042.1:0-8857 GCA_964469435.1 uncultured Candidatus Saccharibacteria bacterium
ACTCGAACCCAGGACACGCGGCTTAAGAGGCCGCTGCTCTAACCAGCTGAGCTACTGGCCCGCAACTGGAAAATCATAGCATATGACCTCTGTTGTGGCAAGCACATTAAGCTTACATCAAAGCTTGTGAGATAATGAATATATGGCAATTGAGCGTATTGTAAGTACCGGTAGTCAGACTAACGACCCAAAAGAGGAGGAACTAGAGCAGACGCTTCGTCCGCGTGATTTTGCGAATTACATCGGCCAAGAGCGCCTAAAGAAGAACTTACAGCTGGCGATTGCTGCCGCAAAAAAACGTGGTGAGCCGCTTGACCATGTGTTGCTTTACGGTCCACCAGGTCTTGGTAAAACCACTATGGCCAGTGTGATTGCCAACGAGATGGGCGCACAGATCCGTATTACTAGTGGCCCAGCCATTGAGCGGGCAGGGGATTTGGCAAGCTTGCTTACCAATTTACAAGATGGCGACATACTCTTCATCGACGAGATCCATCGTTTGCACCGAACAGTAGAAGAAGTACTTTATAGTGCGATGGAAGATTTCCGCCTGGATATTATGCTGGGCAAAGGACCAAGTGCACGGAGCCTGCGACTAGATCTGCCAAAATTCACCATCATCGGTGCAACCACTCGTACTGGTGCATTGGCCGCACCGCTTCGCGATAGGTTTGGCATGATCCACCGTTTGGAATTTTACACACCAGAAGAAATTGCCCAAGTTATCACACGAGCAGCCGGCATACTGGATATTCATATTCAGCCAAAGGCTGCGCAAGATTTGGCCACTCGGGCTCGTTTGACGCCCCGGATCGCCAATAGGCTACTAAGACGGGTGCGTGACTTTGCCGACGTAAATGGTGATGGCATTATCGACACGGTAATTTCTACCAAAGCTTTGGAGTTACTAGAGATTGACGATTTAGGTTTGGACCCGGGCGATCGTATGCTACTAAATGCTATTATCGATAGCTATCGAGGTGGGCCGGTTGGCGTGGAGACATTAGCCGCCTTAACTGCCGAAGAGCGCAGTACTATAGAAGATTTTTATGAGCCATATTTGATGCAAATTGGGCTTCTGGAACGAACACCGCGCGGTCGCAAGGTGACGCATAAGGCTTACAAACATTTGGGGAAAAATCATCCCGAGATGCAGGATCAGCCCAGCCTGTTATAATATAGCCAATGCAACCACAACAATCTCCTGCATCACAGCTCGGCCCACGGCCTAGTATGTTAAAAACTGATCCTGACGAACAATTGATCGCTACTATATACCGTCACCCATTCGGCATCGTAGCTATCTATGTGCAGGTTTTTTTGGGATTGATTGCAGCCTCTGGCCTGCTATTTTTCATCATGCCCAACTTTGTTAATCGCGATGAAAACCCCGGTACTTACACCTGGATGGCTCTAGGTTTACTGTTTGTAGCTGGCATCATGGTATTAATTTTGCTGATCGCAACACTTATTTACCATCGCAATAAGTTAGTCATCACTAGTAAGTCAATTACCCAGATTAGCCAGATAGGCTTATTTAATCGCAAGATATCCCAGCTGGCCATAAGTAATATCGAAGACGCTACAGCCATTCGCAAGGGCATATTCCAAACCATGCTTAATTACGGTACGTTAAATATCGAAACAGCTGGCGAGACAGAGAACTTTTATTTCTATTATTGCCCAGACCCAGATAAATACGCCAAAACGGTTCTAGAGATGCGCGAGCATTTTTTGAGTAACCGCGAAATGGAGCGCCGCGAAGCCGGTGCTGCTTACGCAACAATGCAACAATATCAGTACCAGCAACCACCCGCATATTATCCGCCTCAGCAGCCTGGCTATGCGCCACAACAAGTTGCACCCGTGCCACAGCCGGGGGTGCCTTCGTCGCCAGTGCCTAATGCCGAATCTAGGCCACTAGATCTGCCTACTCCTGGAACGGATTATCGCGAGCAGCTTTAAACAAACTCTGTACGTCAGTACTGTTATCTTGTAAATTCTGTAATTTATCTACCACGGATTGGTCGACTTTTGGCCTTTTGATTGTTTGTAATTTCTCGGTCACTGCGTCGTCGGTGGGCTCGCGTTGGTTGAGGTTGTTTATTTGCAAAATTAGAATGGCATATAACAAAGCCGCAAAGACAATACCAATGATAATGGCATGTTTTTTACTCCACACCAAAACGGCTTTTAGTCGTCGTAGAATTTGGCTGATAGGTAGTTTTTTGATTGATGTCATGGTCGTATATAGGCGTTAAGTATTAGATTAAATGTTAATAGTCGTCGATCTTTGGCGTTGGGTTGCACGGTTACGTTGGTGACTTGGGCAGTGCGACGGTTGGTCTCTAGCTTGCCTAAGAATTCGAGAAGTTTATCGTAGGTTATCGGGGCGGCCGTATCTTGTTGCACGGTTATTTCCATAACGTAGACCCCAGGTATGCCGTTAACTGGTGTTACTTGAGTAACGTTAGTTGGTGTCTTGCTGCTGCCGGGTGCTGTGGTGTTCTTTTGACCCAGGCTGCTAGCCGGGAAGCTGATGCCGCTTAGCTTTATGCCAGAGCTGCTTGCCAGTGACGAGATATCACGTACGGCCTTAGCTTGGTCTTTGTCTTGAGGTACTACTTTACGAGCAATTTGGTCTAGTGGAGTATATTTTTCGATGGCTTTTTTGGCCTGAATTAGCGAAGTTTGTTGTTCCTCCAAAACTCTGTTTTGAAGCTTAAGGTCAACTAGCGAGTCGGACTGCTTGGCTAGTATGCTAAGACTACCAAACATGGCTGCAGCGACTCCCAAGACTAACAGACCTGTGGTTGCTAACATGCCAAAGAATAGTTTCTTACTTGTCATGACTTAGCTCCAGATGGATTGATGAACAAAAAACTGTTATTCGTGCCAAAGCGGGCCCGAATGGTTACGGTGCATGGGTAACGCGGGTCGGTATTACCACTTGTACAGGTGATGTTTAGGATGTCAGCTTTATCAAATATTTTGTTGCGCTGATCAGAAAGATTGACCTGAATTTGGCTGGCGGTGTTGTAGTCTGATGCGACGGCAGTCAGATCTATTCCACCCTCTGTTTTCCCGATTTTTAGATCGCTTAGAGCGGTATTGGCTGGCATGGCGGCACCAATCTGTTTGATGAGTTTGCTAAACAGCACTTCGCGCGACAGCACTTGGGTTGTAAGCTTTAGATTACTGCTGATATCTTCGGCTTGCTTTTGGATAGTCTCGAGCTTTTGGTTTTTGATTTCTACTTGAGCGGTTTGAATCTGTTTGTTGTAGAGCGATTTCGACTGGTTCATATAGAATATCCCGGCAATCGTGATGACTGCAATACCACTGATTATCGACAGCAAGACGGCGCATAGCTGGAGCAAAAAGGCGTTTTTGCGAGCGTAAGCTATGTCATTTTTGATCTCGGCCGGAAGTAGGTTGATCATGCGAATACCTCGCTTGGTGAGGCATTGGCCAGGCCGGCAGCGGTAATATAACCAGCACGGTCGGCAGGTGCAATGGTAGTTAGGTGGGGTGAATAGCCCAGATGTTGCCATGGGTCAGATGTACGCACCGGAAGCCTCAGGCTATCGGTCATAATGTCGCTGAGGCCGGGTAGGTTGGCGCCACTCCCCATTAGTACTATTTGACTTATTTTGTGGCTACTATCGTAGCGCTCCTCGTAGTAGCGGATCATTCGGCGGACTTCTTTGAGTAGCTGGTCGACTAATGGCTCAATAGCCTTGGCAATTTCGAACTGCTTGCGGCTAACGTTCAGGCCGTATCTGGTTTTGATGACGTGGGCTTCTTCTTTGGTTACGCCCAATTTGTCAGAAATTCGGGCGGTAAAATTGTCGCCTCCACCACCGACTGTGCCAGTGGCAATGATGGTTTTGTCGACAATGGTAATGTCGGCAGAAGATGGTCCAAAATCTATTAGTACGCTCGGCATATTACCAAAATGGGTATTCATGAACAGTCTGGCAGCTGCATCAATGGTTGTTTCGATTAGAACTGGCTGAAGGTTGACCAGTTCCATAAGCTCTATATAAGAATCAACTATGGCCCTAGGTGCAGCAACGGCAAATAGCTCCATTTCTGACTCTGTGGTCTGGATGTTTGTATAGTCCAAATAAAGACTTTCTAACGATACTGGGATGTATTGCTCGGCCTCTAACCTAACGGCGTCTTCTATCTCTTTGGGTTCCAGTTTAGGCAGTTTAATGGCACGGCTATAAGTACGGGCGGCAGGCAACCCAAGAGCAACTCGTTTGGTGCTTATAGTGCCACGTAAATTGGTATCGAACAGATCATGGATGGCTCTGGCAACGACTTCTGGCTGGGTGATAACACCATCGGTAATGGCTTTAGGGTCAAACGAAGCGCTGCCATAGCCAGATATAGCTCGCTGTTTGCCAGTAGTCTCGACTTGCATAACGCGAACAGTATCTGGGCTTATGTCTAGCCCAAACAGTGGTTTGTCTCTAAAGAAATTTGCACTTTTCATTGCTTGCCCATCAAAGCGGTTATGCCTCGAAACTTAGTATAACAGAGAAAGGTCATGGTTTTGTGAGCACCTCTCGCCACGATAAAATATTGTAACTACTGGTTATCGGGAAGCTGGGCGGTGGAGCGTACAAAAGGTTGTAATCGTACTGTGTGGTGTTGTGTTCGATGGCAGATGTGTAGCCGTTGGTTGCATCATAGGCCGCCTCGCCACAGGCACCACCTACGAGCCATGTCCAAGTCCATGTCTGGCGTGTCGCGACCGAACCATAAAAATTGAACTGCTGATTGCTATTGCCCCATCCATGCGTATAACGACTGGTATTAGAGCGATAGGTGGCTGGATATTCCACATTGCCTGATTGTGCAATCATTGCGGCATCGACCTCGAAGGTGAAAGAGCCAGAGGCGGGCGGTGCGTACGGGGCGATCAAAACATCTCCTTCTGCTACAAGACCCACGGCATCACTCCCATTTTTGGTGCTATAGACAATATCATCGGCCACCACGATGTTAGCATTATTGTTTGTTGCCAGTCGTCCAGCCGCTATAGTAACCCTGCCGTGAAAGGTTGGATTACTACGAACCCAGACGTTGTCCTCCGCAAAGATGATTCCAGAACTTGGTATAGAGACGCCAGTGGCAACATTGGTTAAGGTGAGGGCGGTGCTGTATGCGGTTTTGGTGTCGTTTTCTGCGGTGACTTTTTGAAGGTCGTACGTGCCATTGCTATTGAGTTGGATTAGATAACCTTTACTGACGCTGAAGCTAGTCGTCGAAGTCTGTGGTAAATACGCGGAAGTTCGGGTGTTGGGTACTTGCGAACATGCGTTCGCGTTGTTGACTAGCGCTGCGGTAGCAGGGTCTGACGAAAAGGCGGTTTTTTTCATGGTACATAAACTTCCACTAATGGCGTTGAAGTCGACCGATGGTACTGGGTAGCGCCAATCGGTCTTAGCCCTAGTGTTGCAGTTTACGGGGCTAATGATGCTACTCTTACACCAAACACCTGGATGGCTAGCACCGTCGCCGCCAACGCTTACAGGCGGGACGTATGTTGTATTGGCGCTAGTAACGTCGCTGTCGCTCGCGCCATCCATGCGTACGCCTTGGTTGGAGTGAACCGGGCCACTGGCAGTCTCGGTGTTGCCAAACCACAGTGAGCTATCTGATACAACTCCATAACTTGCAAAAGAAGGCGCTCCAATATCTGCATCGATAGTGCGCAGAATGTTTGTACCTGCAACTTTACCTATTGACCTGACGCGAGTAACCGTGGAACCGCTGGATTGAGGTTTGACGTAAAGCGTAAAGGTTCCTTGGTTGTAGGCGTTATCGTCAATGTAATCATGAGTGAATGGACCGTATCCAAGCACGGGGTCTTGGGCTACAGTGCCGGTCTGTCCGTCTTTATAATCGTTGGGGTTATGACTGAGGTGCCATAAATAGTAGTTAACACCCGCCTCGGCAATATTGAAGGCTTGCTGACGCTTGACATTATTATTGACGCTTCCCAGATTGTTTTCGATTACCGCAAATGCCGAACCACCTAGTATTGCTATTACAACAATGAAGCCTAGTACCGCAGGCAAAATAAAACCGCCTTGTTGATTGCGACATTTCATAGATTCGTCTTTCGGTTGCGCAACGATACCTGCACATTGATTACCCGACTACCATTGGCGGTTGGGTCGTTTATCGGTACGGCCAAACTGACAGTAATTCCTTTTATCGTATGTAGATCGCTCAAGGGCTGTGTTAAGGCTGTGCCGGCTGAATCTAAGTATGTAAAGGTATCAACATTTGGTTGTTGGTAAAAATCTTCTATGATTGTGTAGGTCTTCTTTTGCGCAGTAATCAAGCTGCCATTTGGTGGGTTGGCTGTCATTGGAGTGACATCGGCAAACAATGATTTATGAGTCCCGGCAATGTAGTACTTGATTAGCGAAACATACGAATCATTAGGTGAAAAGTAAGCATAAAACGTCATGTCGTTACTGTTGGCTTCGGTGATGTCGGTCAGGCCTCGCAGCACTGTTCCTACGCGCTGCGAACCGGCTGTCAGGCTGTTGAATTCGGTGGCGTCTTGCTGTAACCCCAGATAGTTATTTATCGAAGTATTAAATATAGTGAAGGTGGCAATCGACACTATCCCAATCAAAACCAACGAAACGCTTAGTTCGGCCAGGGTGAAGCCAGCTTGGTTAAGGCGTGACATTGATACCTCCTAGCAATGGCGAACCTGGCAAAGTGAGCGTCGAGCCATTGGCTGTTATCTGGAGCTGTAGCATCTGGCCGGCAGAGGCATCGGATATATCTACCGTACAGTTTAGTGACGTACCAGCTACACTGCCAGTACAAGCAGCAGTGTAGGTATCGGCCCCAATAAGTTTAACTACGGTACTACAACTATCAGCAGAACTACTACAAGGCAAGTTGGCCCCGCTAATAGTAAAAGCAAATGTACTCAGCGTTCCACTTGCCCGGCTAGCATCATCTGGGCTCAAGCTAGTAACGCGTGGGCTTGTGCTGCTGGTTGTAAGTATGAGCCGCACTTTTTGAACGTAGCTTAGGCCGTTGTAAATAAAGTTAGCTGCAGGCGGCGACACATCAACAGGTATAGTAATCGGCTCTAGAGCACTGGTTCCGACGTAAGGGATGGCTGCAGCTAAGTAATAGGTCGTGCCGCCAATGCTGCATCCGGTTGCACCAGAATCACCACAGAAATAGTAACTTCCTGGAACCAAGTTGCTCATCCCTGCTAATCCATTAGCATCCGTTGTGAAGCGAGTGTCGCTTGGTGACATATTGTCGAAATAGTAGCTTGTGTCGGTGCTGGCAGTGTATTTTTTATAGCCACCTTTTGCGTATACCTTTACATTACCCAGCGGCGAACCGGCGGTGTTGGTTGTTTCGACAGTTAAGCTATTTGTAGCCTGTGGCGAAATCGTCAGTGTTACATAGGAGGGTTGTTGGGTGAAAATTCGCTGGCTTGGATAGTTGGGTTGCAGTACGCCAGAAGGTGTAATGGTGGTAAGGCTGGAATAACCGGTTTTACTTGCTGTTATAGTGTAGTCATAGCCGTTAGTATCTGGCGGTAGTCCATAAAAAATAGCTATGCCACCACTATCGCTACTGTCTGAAACGCTCACTGCGGGCGAAAGAGACGTGTTGGTCACTTGCACTGTGGCTCCTTGAACTGGGTTGCCGGTGCTATCTATAACCGTCACAATCATGGCCCCTGTATTGCTGGCTGTTTCGGCTACTCTGGCAGATACCTGGGTGTCAACCTCGGCTAGTTTAGTGCCTTTTTTGTTATAAGCAGAGACGTGGATAATCTTGTAGTCTTGTGGGTTTTGATCAGTGTTGGGAGCGCCGGCCGGAGGAGGATAATTGCGGCAGTATTTTTTAGTGTTGCCGACACTGCCGTAGTTAAAGCAGCCATCGTAAGCATCATCAACATAGTTGATGCTGGTTGTAACTGTGTATGATTGATTGTTGACTTTGGTCGTAAAACTGGCGGGCAAAGGGTTTTGAGCTATGATACTCCCACCTGCTACTGCCAAGCTGTTGTAGGGTAGTGATTTCAGGTATTCCATCTGATTGGTGACTAGCGTAGAGGCTGCGGCTTTTTGTTTGCTGACTAGCGCACTACTTACGAGGGCGACAAATAAGCTGTAAACGCTTGCTCCAATAATGCCAATAACAACAATGCCGATAACTAGCTCGACAAGTGTCCAACCATCTTCTTTTTGTTGCCCACTCATGCTTATGGTTAATTATAACTCAACTGCTGCACACTAGACACTGTTACAGTAGCTGTTTGGCCAGCTTTTGCCCTGATTTACTGGAATATGGATCGAGCAAAATTACGCGCATTAGCAGGGTTTTATTGGTTTTATCATAAACCTTTAGGTCGCCATGAGTAGAAGTCAGTAAATTTATATCAGGAATTCCGGACAGTTTAGAGTGCAGCCGCCTTATATAACGTTTGGCTCTTGGATGAGGCACTACGGCTAAAGTAACGGGGTAGCGATATTTGCTCCGTAGTCTTGCCACAATAACAGGTCCGATTTTATACGGCTTATCTTCTACCATAATAACTGGGTTGGATAAGGATTGCTTAGCAACAAAACCACCTTTTACCTCGTCGCTACCAGACAAGATTATTCGATCTGTTTTAAAAAAGTTAGTTAGTTTTAGACGTTTGATTGACTTTTGTGTCATCCACCTGATTATCCAGAAGTTAGGCCTTCTAGATACTAGCCCGGCTATTTCTATACCCCTAGAATCCAGCGCCGTTAAAAACTCTCGATAACCTGCCTTACCGGTTGGCCATAGCTTGACCCAGTTG
>CAYXYR010000043.1:0-8481 GCA_964469435.1 uncultured Candidatus Saccharibacteria bacterium
TGATAAAATTGAGACCAGATAACAATCCTAAACTTTTCGAACAATTTGGACGGCCACAAATTAATTCGCTCAATGAGGAATTTCTGCGCCGCAACCTAGTGGCTGGTGTACTCGAAGATCTATCTAATGAATTCGAGGAAAAAGATCACACTGCACACCCAGTCGCAGAACCAACATTAGTTGCCAGGTTATTTGCTTTGTCGCAAGTACAACGTACAGCAATGGGCATTGCTGGCTTTGACCCATTAGAGACCGTGGACTTCAGCCGATATCGAGGCAGCATAGAAGCCAAAGCCGCACCAGCCCACGACAGCTTTGATGACAATGGCAGTACCTATAAAACACGCGCTATCAAATTTGTTATGCATGGTGATGATGCCGCCGACGCAATTGACGTATTTGGTTTAAACTTCTATCAAGAAGATGCTGCCGTTGATGAAATAGCGCCAGCTGAAGCTTCGGCTGGATTGGTACTGATAGGTGATAAAGGTAATGTAGTAGATAAGCAAAAGCCAATAACAGGCAGTACTCTTTTATTCGCTGTTCGCAGCAAAATGACAAACGATGCCAAAGTCTACACTGTTGATGTTGTTGACCCTGGTAAAATCGATCCAGCAGAGACCGCTCGACAGACAGTTCAGGAATCCAAAACGAGTACTAAAGTAGTCATGCCCGACCAGACTGTTATTAGGGTAACTCAGCTTGAGGGTAATGAATTAGCCGAAGCAGTTAATGAACTACAAAGTTCATATGATAGGCTCAAGCAACAAAACTCTCCGGACGATGACTTAGACGAGACCGAACGCGCCGCTATATCTACACTCATACGTGCAGATGGCGAGTGGGGAACATCCTTAGATAATGGTTCTTCTCTAGCTAAAAGATAATTATTAAACACTAAAGCTCCCGGGCGCCACGGGAGCTTTAACTTAATTAGTTATTGTTATTGTTGTTTGAGTTGTTGTTATTTGCACTATTGTTGCTCATGACTTCTCCTTTCCCCATTTATTAATTGCATCTATCAGCCGCGTTAGCCCGATCCCACCGCCGCTGCGTGGGAAGAAGCTAAGCCCCAGAAACTCGTTAAGTTCTTGCTCTACCCTGTCCTTGCCAAACAGGTCGTAGAGCTTCTGCGCATATTTGCCGTAGGAAATCGTGTGGAATTGTTCGAGCATTTCTGTCACATTACTGCTACGCTCGGCGCTGCCGATGGTTTCGTTACCATGAATTATCACGTCGATTTTGTGAGCATGTGTTTCACCCTTCTTTCGCATATTCCAGAAAGGTGAGGTGTAAATTGGGAAATCTCTGCAGAAAACCACTGGCCCAAAATCGTGCTCCATTTGGTTTTCGTGCTTGTGGGTGAGTTCGTCTGTTTTGTAATGATCTTTTAGTTGGTCGTAGCTTTTGTAGACAAATTTTTCTTGATCGAAGCCGAGGTAGTCCAGTAGCTCAGTTTCAAATTGCTGCAAATCGTCCACTGTGCCCGGTAGTTCAAACTCGAACATTGGGAAGATTAGCTTATGTCTGCCTGGTACTGGGTTCGGTTCGTTACGGTAACTGGTGCTTACACAAAAAACGCCCGGGAGCTCCGGGCGTCTGAGTAATTCATATTCGAGCCACATTTGGCCCGTTTGTGGTAACGGCCATTTTTGGCCCATATAGTCATATGTCGCCACTGTGTCAGGATCTTCACAGGCCGCTAAGATACTCAGGCGATCTTGAGTGTGCACCTCCACAAAACCCTTGCTCAGACAAAAGTGTCGCAGTTTGTTGACCACGTCACTGTAAGCAACGATATCCTCTGTTCCTTTATAGTTGTTAATCATTCACACCTCCCGGGACAACGCCCTTTAATTTTTTAATGCATAAAAAAACAACCCCGAAGGGTTGTTCCTTTTGAAATAGGAGCGGCACGGTTTTCACGCTGCCTTGTTCCTATGTTTATGCATTGCGAAAGATTGTAGCACAAGCATTTTGGTAATGCAAAAATATTACAAACATCAACGACTAATAATGTCGCGCTAATGGTAAACTACTGGCATGAAACATGTTAGGCGCAGGCTAGACAACTGGCTACGCCCAAACCTATTAGTCTTGGCATTAATAGCTGTGGGTTGCGGGTGGTTAATACTGTCTAAGGCAGCAACTTCGACTACTTCGGCAGAGGCAGAAAATGCAAGCATCAAGGCTCCGGCACAGTTTTTAAATAGCACTAGTGCATCTGGCGGTAGTTATATGCGTTTTAGCACTGCTTCATCTGGCACACCTCAACCACTTGGCGTTTCGGGCTCGTGGAACTTAACATTCACCGATGAATTTAATGGAACTAACCTAGATACGACTAAATGGGACTACGGCTGGGCCGACTACAAAGTACCTTCGGCGCCAGTTCAGCAGGATAACGAGCAGGCCTGCTACGACCCTTCACAGGTAGGTGTGGCTAACGGAGAGCTCACATTAAGCGTGATAGCCAAACAAGCATCTTGCGGCGACAGATTAGCTACGGTTTGTGGCTCGGCAAACACGACTCGCCCATACACATCCGGGAACATTCAAACACGAAGAAAATATACACAGTCATATGGTTATTTCGAAGCCAGAATTTGGCTTGATGCTGATGTAAGCAACAATATCTACAACTGGCCAGCCTGGTGGCTAGATGGCGAACCCTGGCCCACCAAAGGTGAGTTAGACATAATGGAAGGACTGGGCGGTACGGCAGAGTCAACCTGGCACGGACCTGTTAGCGGAGGTAACGGATTCAATTTTGGTCACCACGGACCACTTGGTGGCTGGCATACTTTTGGGGCAAATTGGGAGCCAGGCATAGTATCGAGCTATGTGGATGGTAAGTTTGTAAAAAGCTATGCAGATAGCGCAAACATTGTTTCTGGGCCACAATTCTTTGTGCTTGGATTACAGATGACCTGCAAAAGCGGATACATAACCAAGGCACCTTCGCAGATGAAGGTCGATTACGTTCGAGCCTGGCAAAAGCAGTAATCTAATGATGGCGTCTTCTATCGTGACGGCTACGCTTGTGGGTCGTCCAAAGCATTAACATACTAGTTACAACTGCAACACCTACTACCGTACCTTGCATCTGAGATATTAACGTCCAAGCTTGTGTGGCGTAAATAGCACCACGCGTTCCGTCAGTCAGCAAAGGCACGGTAAGAATCATAACCACTAATCCGGTAAGAATTGCAGGTAATACATTTACTGCATGCTTGACTCCATGAATGTTTTTACGCAAAAACAAGATTGTCAGTAGCATAGGCAACAAAAGCAGAGCGACCCGCAAAGCGCTGTATGTAACCGGGCTAGTGTTAGACGAAAACGTCTGAAAGAGCTTTATAGCGTCATCACCAAAGTACTTAGCAACCAAGTTGCCGGCACACAAAGCCAAAAATGCAACTGCAGCATTGGCGCCCAAAAGCAGTATGAATAAAACTGGCAGACCACCTAACAGGCCAATAACAATAAGCGGGTTCATACCAATAGTCTAACATGGGCAAAAGCCCCAGGCTACTAAGCGCCTACACGGTCTTTGCGACGCTTGCCCTTGGCATTTTGTTCGATATATTCGATGATCTTTTCGGCCACATTACGGCCAGTTACCTTTTCGATACCAAAACCTGGGCTAGGGTTGACCTCTAGCACTAGTGGACCACGCTCTGAACGCATCATGTCAACGCCACAGATTGGTAGACCCATAGTACGTGCTGCTTTGACAGCTGTCTTGCGTTCTTCATCTGTCAGTTTTACCGGTGTGCCCTCACCGCCTTGATGGAGGTTACTACGAAAGTCATCATCCAAGCTCTGGCGCTGCATACTGGCAACTACCTTACCGCCAACCACAAAGGCACGAATGTCAGTACCAGCCGATTCTTCGACAAATTCCTGTACTACAAAGTTCACTCCCTCAACATAGAAGGCCTGCATTACAGCCTGAGCGGCTTTTTTGGTCTCTGCCAGCACTACACCGTTGCCATGTGTCCCTCGGGCCACCTTAATGATTAACGGGGTACCGCCGGCTTGTTCGATAACGTCGTCAAGGTCACCGGTCTCGCGAGCAAACACAGTTTTTGGGATGCCTACGTCCGCCCTGCCCAATATCTGGATACTGCGCAGTTTGTCGCGCGAGCGGTTGATAGCAATAGAGCTGGCCGTAGTATAAACACCCTGCATCTCGAACTGACGTACAATTGCCGAGCCATATTTGGTAATACTTTGGCCTATACGCGGTATGATTGCATCGATATCACTAAGATCTTCACCTCGATACCGAACTACAGGGCGGTTTTTCTCGATAGTGATATAACACTCGGCATGATTAATAACACGAACATTGTGGCCACGATCTAGAGCAACCTGCTTGAGCCGCTTGGTCGAATAGTTACCCGGACCGCGAGTTAGAATTGCAATATTCATTATTCCTTCTCCTCTTCATCAAATATGCCGATGGCATCCTTGGGTAATGCCAACTGACTTCGCTTAACACGTACTACGCTTGTGTCGACGATAAAGCGGCCATTAAGCATTTCGCGACCGATTAAAACCGGAAAGGCATTTCGCGATCGATCGGCCAATGAAAAACTAGCATTAAAAACACGATGACCAAGCTTGATACGCAGTTTTACCTCGTAGCGCTCTTCGCGCACACCAAAAGAGTTGGTAACCCTTACTTTACGATATTTGTCAGTACTAATAGTTTGGCGAAGCTCGGGCGACTGCACGTGACCGTCCAATATTGTAAAGGTCAACACGCCATTCTTTTCCACTATGTTAGTGGCATGAATAGCCGATCGGTAAGCACCGGTATCTACTTTGGCAGGTACGTGCGTTAGTTCGTACTTAGGAAAGCCAATTAGCTCGTTTCGGCCTATAACGCCTTTGTGAAAATAATTCTTGATATGCATAGATAGCTCATATATACACTAGTTATAGTAAATCTGAAAGTATTTTTGGACTTGCTTTTTAAGTTGGTAAATAATACTATATTTTTGTATGAAAGTCAATACTTATATACTAATCGTTGGGCGAGGCTTTAAAAGCTTAATAAACTACCTAGATAACCACAATCTGGACTACATAGTCTTGCAGGACTCAAGGCTAATATCTAGCAAGGGGCCCTTAAAGCCAAATCACATATTGTGTGATTTTAGCAGTAAAGAGGCTATCCTTAAGACAGCAGATTCGTTAAATAAACCGTCGGCGCTTATATGCACTTACGAAAACTACATCTTACCGGCAGCTTGGCTAAGCCAGCACTTTGGCTTGCCAGGACTTAGCGAAGAGGCCGCCCGAGCCTGTACCGACAAAGAGTTAATGCGCGAAAAGTTTGCCAAATCGCCACAGCCTATTAGCCCAGATTTCCGGGTTGTAAAGTCTAAATCTGATCTAGAAGAATTTGCAGACTCGCATGATTTTCCACTAATTCTTAAGCCAGCTAATTTGTCCAAAAGCATGCTGGTACACAAATGTCACAACATAAAAGAGCTAATGAATGCTTACGAGCGCACTATCAAAGCCATGCCAGCCATCTATGCCAAGTACGCGCCTAATGCCACCCCCAAGCTGTTAGTGGAAGAGTTCATGAGCGGATCGATTCATTCAGTCGATGCTTTTGTAGATGCAAACGGCTCGGTCCATACACTTGATGCCGTAGTGGACTACAAAACTGGTTATGATGTCGGCTACGACGACAACTTCCACTATAGTCGCTCGCTCCCCTCCAAACTAACCCCTGATCAGCAATCAGCCCTGCGCCAGGTGGCCGAATTAGGCTGCCAAGCTCTGGGTATTACCTCCTCACCGGCTCATATTGAGATAATTATGACAAACAAAGGTCCACGCATTGTTGAAATTGGAGCACGCAATGGGGGCTACCGTGAACGAATGCATGCTGCTGCTAATGGCATAGACGTAACAGCAAACGCACTCGCATTGGCACTTAACCACCCGCTCGATGTAATAGCTAAGCGCCATGACGCCATGGAAGTACTGGAGTTATTCCCTAAAGTAAGCGGCCATTTTTTGGGACTTAGTAACGAAGATAGTCTGCGCAAATTACCATCACTTAGTTATTTATCGATCAAAGCCAAAGCCGGCCAGTTTGTTGGCTCATCTTCAGCTGGGCATAAGGCAGTAGCAATTATTTTTCTGCATCATACCGACGCGCAAGTCGTCAGCAAAGATCTTGATTATATAAATCGCCATGTAGGTGTAAAAACCGATGGAAGTATATCCAACTAAGAGCCGTTTTTGACTCGCAAAAATGCAAAAACTATTATGCCGATAACCACGACTAAAATTAGGATTATTAGTGGTATAAGCCCACGCTGATCTTCTTTTAGGCATTTCATTAGTCTTATTTTACACCAAAGCACAAACAGTATAAATAATTGACATATTAGTATTTAATTGATATAGTAATATTGTAATTTAAATGTCGGCTTTGAAATGTGTTCCGTAATTATGGTCGCTTGGAACACATGGAGCCAGTAGCGAACCCACGGCATTGACTCTGTTCAGTTCCCTGGTTTTGCTAATCAGGGAATTATTATTTATGGAACACTCTCATCGTTCACAAAAAACTCATCACTTTGACAACCCAATGGAATCGTTGGCGTATGATTTTTCATACCGTAGCGGGTATATTGTTGGCGCCCTGCTTGCCAGAAATATATTACTTGAGGAAGAGACAATTAAAGACCCGTTAACAAACTTACTAAATCGAAGAGGCTTTACTGAAGTAGCCGAATTAATGCTTACAACTGAGTCCGAAAAAGCTTTAGTTTTTTTTGACCTCACAAACTTTAAGTACGTCAATGATACCCACGGCCATCAAAAGGGTGATGAATATCTGCAAAATGCAGCCATGATAATTAGTAATCACCTACGAAGCGATGATCTGCTTGTGCGATTTGGTGGAGACGAGTTTGTAGCTTTGATTGATTTAGAGCCCGGAGAAGATCCAGAATACAGAGACATGGAAGCCCAAGAACGAGCAAATACGGTCGTAAAACGAATTCAAAATCTGTTCGAAGAGCGCTTGAGTTCAAGCGGTCTTAATAATGATGTTGGTCTGGGGATTAGCGCAGGCGTAGTTTTGTACGATCGGGAACGCCCGGTTGGGATTACAGAACTTATAGCACAAGCTGACGCTGCCCTTTATGAGCAAAAGCAAGAAGATCACAAGCGTTTTGGCAAATACCGTTCTTAGTATTTATCCAAAAATACTACGACGTTCGTTTGAATGAAAATCTTTAAGTATTTCTTGTTGTTTCTTGGTTAGCTTTACTGGCGTGTCGACAATAACAGTAACTATGTGAGCACCTCGCCCATTACCCTTTAAGTGCGGAACACCGTGCCCCGATAATTTAAAGTCCGTGCCACTCTGTGTGCCAGCCGGTATCTTCATACGGACCGGGCCATCAACCGTATCGACATCTATTTCTGTGCCTAGCGCTGCATCCACCATACTGACGTGTTCTTCGCTAAGTATCAAATCACCCTCGCGAGTAAACCGCTTGTGAGGCTTGACCCTGATATTCACATACAGGTCGCCTTTTGGGCCGTGGGCAATTGCCTCGCCACGTTCGCGCAGACGAATAGTGGCGCCATCATCCACGCCTGCCGGGACCTTAAGACCGATTTCTTGCGTTTTGGCTTGAGTGCCCTTGCCGTGACAAACACTACAAACTTTTTCAGGCACTTTGCCTTGGCCTTTACATGTTGGGCAGATGGTTGCCTGTTGGATATTGCCGAATATTGTTTGTGTCACGCTAGTAACCTGCCCGCTCCCTTTACAGGTATCACAAGTTTTGAGCTCATGACCGGGCTCGGCCGTAGTGCCCTTACAATGCTCGCAAGTGTCGTTTAGGTGAACTCGTACGTCTATTTGATCACCAAATACCGCTTGTTCAAAACTAAGCTCGATAGTAGTTTCGACATCGCGACCACGTGACTGCCGGCCAGATCTTTGGCCACCCATTCCACCACCAAAAAAGCTACTAAAAATATCGCCAAGCCCTAGATCCCCGAAGTCGAAGTTAACGTTCTGCCCCTGGCCACCAAAACCTGCAAACGGGTTTCCTCCATCGCTAGCCGCACTAGTACCCACTCCGGCATGACCAAACTGGTCGTAGCGCTGACGCTTACGATCATCTTTAAGCACCTCGTAGGCTTCGTTCACTTCCTTGAACTTAGCTTCATCGCCTCCTTGTTTGTCAGGGTGAAACTCTATGGCTTTTCGACGAAAAGCTTTCTTGATCTCGTCAGCACTCGCAGACTTTCCAACGCCTAAAACTTCATAATAATCACGTTTACTCATTTATGACTTCCTAATGCCACCTTAATACCTAGAGCTACTAAAACTACACCAAAAATTTTTTCTATTCGATGTTTTATTCGACTAAACACATTGTTAACGCGCCTGTGTGACAATATCAATGCCACAAATGTAAACCATGC
>CAYXYR010000044.1:0-8166 GCA_964469435.1 uncultured Candidatus Saccharibacteria bacterium
TAACTTGCTTGGTACTATAAGCTGCCAAATCATCTACGCTGCCCCCTCCGCGGGTTAGTACTATAACTTCTGGCAAATCAGCCCGAGCATTACCCTGATCGATGGCAGCTACAATCTGTCCTACCGCCGCCTCGCCTTGAACTTGTACGTCATAAACATCTACCCGCACTCCCGCCCAACGCTCCGCCAGCACTTTGACAAAGTCGGCATAAGCGGCCGACTCACTCGAAGTTATGAGTGCCACGTGACTAGGTGGATATGGGATTGCTCGTTTTCGATCAAGGTCAAACAACCCTTCAGCCCGTAATTTTGCTTCTAGTAGGCTGGCTGCTTTTTTGAGCGAACCCTCGCCTACTGGCCTTATATTCTGAATCGTGATCGAAAATCCAAATGCCTGGTGTAAGCGCGGCATACCACTTACCAATAGCATCAAACCGTCCTCTAGTGGACCCGGCAGATTGTAAACTGTGCCAAAAAATCGCACGCTAGCCTGCTCATCTTTCAGATCAAAGTATAGCCATTTGCCTTTACTAATGCGCAAATTGGCAAGTTCGCCAACAATAGTTACCGATGGGTAGGCATAATCTAGTGTCTGATTTAGCGATCCTACAAAATCACTAACACCAAAAACTATCTCTTGGTTCATACGAGTGCTTTAGTGGCGCGCTGATGTTTGTGGTACAAAATATACCCAGGAATTATCTGTATTATCATGCTCATTACTCGGTACATGATCGTCACGGGGATACTCACCGAAGCTGGGACGCCGCCAACTACCAAAATGGCAGTCATCAAAGTTTCATAAATACCCACACCGGCCGGCAAAACTGACAAGAAGCCTGCAAAGTTGGCAACTGCAAAAGCCAATATAACTGCGCCCGGGTTAACCCAATGGCCAAATGCCACATACACCGTATACAGAGTCAAAAATTCGGTAAGGTTAGCTACCAATGACCAAATAAATGGCCATTTAAGTGCCGAGTAGTCGTTTTTGATAAGTAGATAATTTTCGTGCAAACGCTCAAAGGCATCTTCTACACGCGCAACATTAATGGTCTCTGGGTGCTTAGGCCGCACAACGTGGATAAGACGATTAACAGCCTTTGTTAAAAAACCAAAAAATGCATTAATGCGTTGTTTGCTGCCAATCACAAAGGCAATTATGGCCGTGCCTACCAAAATCAGAGTTGTTAGTGAGCTACCAGTCAAAATCACTAGCCTGTTAACGTGACCGCTAAAACTTAGCATAATCAAAGCAAAAAACAACATGACCTGAAACGACACGAATATCAGAATCCAACGAACTAATTGCACTAAAGAAGACTTAGCACCGCTTATTCCCCTGTCCTTTAGTCTCATACTGAAGTACGAAAAGCCCGATACGCCGCCACTTGGCAATATGTGATTTATAAAGTTAAGCTCTAGGTTAACCCGAAACAAATACTTATAGTCCAATTTTTCACCCAGTATCCTCAATAACCCCCGGTTTTGCCGAGTATAAGCGTCGTAGTTGAGCCACTGCCAAACAATTAGTAAGGGCAGTAGCCAGGCCCGAATATGCTTTGTCGTACGAAAACTTTCCCAAATGTGGTCACGAATCCCATAGATCAGTAAAATCAAACCCAAGGTTGTGATTATATTGAGGGCTAATTTCCAACGAGCTTTTGCTTTTGTACTCATGAATTACATTTACTATATCGCAATCAGGCTTCGACGGCTATACTGTACCCTGTTATGCAATCTCTACTTATACTTGGTCGACAGCCAGCCTTTGGGCTAGCCGAGCTAGAAAGCCTTTATGGTGCCGATTCTATTCGGCGTGTTGGCAATTACGCTGCCCTTTTGGACATTGACCCTACAGAAGTCAGGTTTGGGCGACTGGGCGGTAGTATAAAGCTTGCCAAGGTACTCGCCAGTCTCGATAGTACCGATTGGCAAAAGCTTATTGACTATATAGCTAGAGAAATACCTAAACACTTAGACCGTCTACCCGAAGGGAAAATTAAGCTTGGCCTTAGTGCATATGGCTTATCTATTAATGCCGCAAAAGTTAATGCCTCAGCCTTAACAGTTAAGAAGACCATAAAATCATCTGGTAGGTCAGTTAGGGTTATACCCAATAACGAACCGGCCCTAAATAGTGCGCAGGTACTCAATAACAAGCTCGTCGGTGAGTTAGGTATGGAACTGCTACTTGTCAAAAACGGTAACTCGACCATTTTGGCCCAAACTGTTGCTGAGCAAGATATTGATGCTTACGCTGCCCGAGATCATGGCCGACCAAAGCGAGATTCTAAGGTAGGTATGCTGCCGCCCAAACTAGCCCAGGTCATCATAAATCTGGCCAAACCAGGCGACAATTCCGCTGTGCTCGATCCTTTTTGTGGTACAGGCGTTGTTTTGCAAGAAGCCCAGCTAATGGGCTACGAAGCTTACGGGACAGATCTGGAACCCCGCATGATTGAATACTCCAAAGACAACATTAGTTGGTTGCAGCAAACTTTTCGCCCAACTGGCCAAATATCATGCATAGAGCAAGCCGATGCAACCTCTACTAAGTGGTCCCGCCCCTTTAGTGCTATTGCTTGCGAAACATACTTGGGACGGCCGTTTTCTGCCCTGCCCAAGCCAGACGTCTTGCAAGAAGTCATGCAAGACGTAAGCTATATTCACAAAAAGTTCCTACAAAATGTCGCTTTGCAGACTCAGCCAGGCTTTCGTATGTGTATTGCCGTACCCGCTTGGAAAACGCCACATGGTTTTAAACACCTTAAAATGCTTGATTCTCTCGAGGAAATCGGGTATACTCGGTTGAAGTTTGTTCACGCAGCGGGGGAAGACCTAATCTATCACCGCCCAGGCCAAGTAGTTGCCCGTGAACTAGTAGTATTACAAAGGAAGTAGCATGTCACACGTAAAAGCAGGTGGAACAAGTAAAAACAACCGAGATAGCCAAGGTCAGCGCCTAGGTGTTAAGTTATTTGGTGGCCAAAAAGTTAGCACCGGTCAGATCATTGTTCGTCAGGTTGGGCTTACTAAGCGCGCTGGCAAAGGCACTACTCTGGGCCGCAATTACACCATTCACGCTGCAAAAGACGGCATAGTAACCTACAAAACTCGTAAAATCCGCCGCTTCACCGGCAAAACAGTTAGTCGCACCGAAGTTACTGTTGAGTAAAAACTAGCTACTTTTATTTTAAAAACAAGGTCCAAAGTCTCTAGCTATACTTTTAAATGTACCGAGTTACAAAAGCTCTTGAATAAGATCTTCTGTGCGCCTATAGTCCCATGACTTTCCATTATTTCGGCTCTCTTTTAGGGTGCCAACAAATCTTTGCGCGGGATCAATTATAAAGACCTCGCCCGACCCACTAGTATATCGCGCCCATGCATGGCCACTATCATTACCATCAACATTTTCTCTGCTATTCCTGTCTATCGACACGCGACCATTCAACCTACCATCAAGAATCATGCGCTCAACAAAATATGCGCTTAAGGCAGCTTGCGTACGGCAAACACCTACACCTTTGTTAATATAGCTGTTCAGCGCAATTTTTTGGCCGTCACGAGCTAGTGCGTCTGTTGCGGCTTTGTCATAACGAAGTAAACTGCTAACCTCTTCAAATATTGTGTTGAGAGTACGTAGTTCTTGCCCGCCGGCTGATTTATCGGCTCTTGCGGCTCTTGCAACACCCCAAACCGGTAGTTTATCAATTAGAGATGACTTTAGTCGTTCAGTAATCTTAATATATGCGCGGTCAAACTCTTCTGGATACTTTTTATCATCAATAACCAGCGCTTCCCCATGACTACCGCCTACCGGATAAACACCTCCATTAATCGGCGTATCTCGAGCTATAATAGGTCGTCCTTCATAGACCCCGTGCCCCCATCCCGAAACCTTCTCTTTTGATTTATAGCCACGAGAACGACCTGCCCTACTTACGTAATCGCCAATGCTTATTGTGTACCCAAAGCCATACTTTTTGTCGCCGTCCTGATCTTCATTAAGACGTGAAAGGTCAACTACTCTTGTACCGTTCAACGACCCTTCGTCTGTAACTGACAAATTACCATTACCTCCTATGTGTAGGGTCATGTGTCGACCCGAGACGGTCTGTTCTTTATCGAGCCCCAAGCCTGCACCCGCATCAGTTTTTCGTCCAATTACGATATCTTTATCTGTATCAACCTCCAGAAAATGTGTAATTGGACCATCACTTGTCTCTTCCCTTCTCATGACAACGTAGTCCTTGCTAAAAACCCGTTTATTTCCTGACCCATCAAGATCATAAGGGCCAAAACCACCGTTAGGATTCTGGCGGAAACCAACATCAACCACGACCAACTGGGCGGCTGGGTTCGAACCAGACCTATCCAAACTCAAAGATATAGCGGCACAGATCGCTGGCTCATCACCACCCAGACGAACTCGATCGAAATAGCTAATTTCTTGAGTAACGTTCGGGTTTAAAATCGCTTCTTGGGTAGGCATTGTTTGTTTTAATAATTATGAATTATGTAGTTATAGGAGTATTTTGGCATAAATTATCAAAAAAAGCAATAGCATTTTACTACTGCTTTATTTTTATCTTATTCCTAAAGACCGAGGTGGTGTTTGACACGCTCTACAACGTCAGCGATAACCACTTGAGATTTTACTAGGTAATCGTCAGCGCCGAGGCTTTTGGCTCGATCTTTGTCACTGTCTTGACTTAATGCAGTCAGCATTACTACCTTCATCTTGGCAGTTTCTGGCGTATTGCGCAAAATATCTAATACATCGAACCCGCTAACCTTGGGCATCATAACGTCCAAAATAGTCAGGTCTGGATTATATTCTAGTGCTGCGGCAAGTGCATCTTCCCCGTTAGGTACGCGTTTTACATCGAAGCCTTCGGCCTGCAAACGAGTCTGATACACACTGGCTAGTGCGTCGTCGTCCTCAACAAGTAAAATTTTCTTTTGTTTGGTAGGTGCTTTTGTATCGCTCATACCGCTAATGCTACATTGTTCTTAGTCTTTTTGCAATAAACTGTCGACAAAGCCTTCGAACATAGGGTGAGGCCGATTTGGCCGAGATTTAAATTCTGGGTGGAATTGGCTTGCCAAAAAAAACGGATGATTAACAGCCTCAATTACTTCTACCAAGCCATTATCTGGGTTAATACCGCTGGCTTTGATCCCCCATTTTTCGTAACTATTGCGATACTTGGGGTTGCACTCACCGCGGTGGCGGTGCCGTTCGGTAACCTTGCGTGTTCGGTAGACTTTTTCGGCTAAACTGCCCTTTTCTAATATACAGTCGTAATCGCCCAACCGCATAGTCCCACCGGTGTTGAGTAATTCTTTTTGATCGGTCATCGTGGTAATAACAAGCTTCTTAGATTTTGGATTAAGCTCGAAGGTCGTAGCGTCTGACACACCAGCATTACGCGCCGCCGCTATCATACCCATCTGCAGCCCCAGGCACAGACCTAAGTAAGGTTTCTTGGCCTTTAAGGCATATTGGGCAGCAGCTATCTTGCCTTCTAGACCACGTACGCCAAAGCCGCCAGGCACGACAACACCGTCTAGTTGTTTGAGGTCTTTAGATACATCGGCTTGCTTTTCAAGATTCTCAGAATCAACCCAAGCTATATCTAATGTGACGCCTTTATTCCAGGCAGCTGCACGTAAGGCTTCAAACACGCACATGTACGTATCTTGGTTGTCCATATACTTGGCCACCACACCAATTTTGAGAGTCTGCTTTGGTGGGGCCAAGATTTTTTGGACCATAGCTCGCCATTCTTTATGGTCGGGCTTTTTAGGCGCCAAACCAAGTTTTTTGGCAATGTAATCGCCTATTCCTTGCTCTTCTAGTGTTAGCGGCACCTCATAAACAGTACGTGCGTTTGGCAAAATGGCTATACCCTCTTCTGGAACCCCACAAAATGCGCTTAGCTTTTTGCGAACCGAGTCTTTGCTAGGTACCTCGCTTCTAGCTACTAGCACATCAGGCATTATGCCTAAGCTTCGTAGGTCGCGGGTAGCGTTCTGAGCTGGCTTAGTCTTGATTTCTTTACTAGTAGATAAGTATGGCAAGTAGACCAAATGAACGTAAGCTGTATTTTCGAGCCCAACCTTTGTGCCTAGTTCACGAATCGCCTCAAAAAAGGCAGGACTTTCGTAATCGCCCACTGTGCCGCCAATTTCTACAATATGAACATCAAAACCTTGGCTGGCCGCAATTACTTCGTCCTGGATTGCGTTTGTTAAATGAGGCACCACTTGTACTGTCTGCCCCAAGAACTTCCCAGCACGCTCATCATCTATCAGCTTACGAATGATTTTGCCACTCATGACAGAGCTTTTGTTAGTAAGTTCGATATCGAGGAATCTTTCGTAATGACCAAGGTCTAGGTCAGTCTCGGCGCCATCTTTGGTAACAAAGCATTCGCCATGTTCGGCCGGGTTGAGTGTACCGGCATCAACGTTTAAGTATGGGTCTAATTTTTGAGCGTTAACCTTTAGTCCACGGGCCTTTAATATGTTGCCGATTGAGGCGGCGGTTATACCCTTTCCAAGTCCGGAAAGCACTCCACCTGTCACAAACACATATTTAATAGGCTTCTTTGCCACTGTAAACGCTCCCCGTTTTCTACCCATAGATACTACCAGATCGGCCGCCAGATAGCAAAGCGTAAATTTGCTTATCTTAATTTTGCCAGAGCGGCATCAAGCTGAGGATCTTTATTGTTTTTGTAGTCGTCTTCGGTGCGATCAACTTTTTGGTCTGGCTCAATGCCTGATTTATCGATGTTTTTGTCGCCAGGCGTATACCAGCGAGCAATTGTGATTTTTAGTATACCGCCATTAGCTAGACGCTCTATTTCCTGTACGCTACCCTTGCCGAAGCTCTTAACCCCCACTAGAGTAGCTGCCTTATTGTCACGCAGGGCACCCGCAGTAATTTCACTAGCACTAGCGCTACCATCGTTTATTAGAACGACAGTTGGTACACCAGCCAAGGTGGCAGTACCCTCTGATCTGTAAGTCTTTGTCACCACGCCACCACGCTTTTCTTGCAAAACAGTCTTGTCCGACGACAACCAAAGGCTAGATACGCCAACCGCTGCATCTAATAAGCCACCCGGATCGCCACGTACATCTAATATCACACCCTTAACGCCAGCTTGTTTGAATTTGGTTGCTGCCTCGCTAGCTAGCTTGACAGTGTCTTCGGAGAAGCGCGACACCTTGATATAGCCAATATTACCGTCTAGGGTCTTGGACTCTACACTTGGTATGGTAATTTGATCACGCTGGATGTCGAAAGACAAAGTTTTTTGATCACGAACAATTTTTAAGTTCACTTTGGTGCCCTTTGGCCCACGGATTTGTTTGACAGCTTCATCGAGCGAGATATCGTAGGCACTTTTGCCATCTATTTCAGCAATAATATCTTTGGGCCTAAGACCTGCTTTATCGGCTGGGAAGCCTGCAATAGGCGATACAATAATTACTGTTTTGCCATCACTGCCCTTGCCAAGCTCAGCGCCAATACCCGAAAAACTACCATTTAGCTGCTCGTCGAACTCTTTGGCTTCTTCTGGAGGCATATACTCGGTATATGGATCACCGCTTGCCTTTACCAAGCCCTGCTTTAGGCCATCAAGTAGCTTGGTTTGGTCTAATGAGCCGTCATAATGGGCTCGCAAAGTGTCATATACTTGCTCTACAGAGCTGTAATCTAGGTTATTTGGTAGATTTTTGTTGGCGGGTTTATATCCGCTCAATTGAATAGTACCTTTGCCTACTCCAACGCCCAACGCAAATACCAAATATGCACAGAATGCACCAATAGCGAACTTCTTGACTGCGCTCTTACGACCAACTCTACTCTTACCCGAACCATCATCTATAACAGCCACACACCCTCCGAAAGAATTTAAGATTTACCAATGTATTGTAACTGTGCCGAGACAATTTTAGAAGTGTATAAACACCAAACCGTAGGCACGATAATTATAGTTATACACTCGCGAAAAGTTGCCTCGTAGATCAGCATTATACTGACTAATATTGATTGTTCCGTCTGAATTTACACCATCGACATACATAGCATGACCATATTCTCCTCTGTTACTAATAGCAACATCTCCTACTCTCGGAGTACTG
>CAYXYR010000045.1:0-7975 GCA_964469435.1 uncultured Candidatus Saccharibacteria bacterium
TTAATAGGGTAGAAGAAGAGAAAGAATTTGTCATGGCAATAATGTCTATGAATTAAAAGACGTTAGATAAGGAAGGAAGGTATAAACATATAGATGAACGAGAAGGTGAGAAATAAGAAGATTTAAGATTAATTGATCAAATAAGAATGCTTGGACTCGAAGCATCAGTACTATTAACAGCCTCGGCCTACACCTATTTGATTCAAGATAACGGCAGCGACTTTTTACAAGGAAATCAGCAGTTGCGACGTCATCAGCTCGGCGTACTAATTGATGATTTACACTACTTATTTAATAACTCAGAATCTTCAATCAGTATGTGGAAGCGACTCAAGCAGCCACACATTAAAGGTGGACTCCATGAAGCATTATGGTTTCTAGATTTTTGCATGCACAAAGAAATGTACTTAGAAAAATTTGAACATTTATACATTCTCCCTTCGTATGATAATGCAGACAGTCCTCAGATTGGTCGACCGAACCATAACCGTGCCTGGGACTTTATGTTGACTGATATGGAATCTGGCTTAAGTGATCTAGTACAATTAAAATCTAGTCCTCAGAATGGTAAACCTGGGAATGACAAGAAGTACCACCCCGCTATTCAGATTATTGAAGAACAAAATTTTATGGAAGTGAACCCAAATAGACTTCGTTCGAAATTGATCGCGTATAAAAGAATTATTGAACGAGGGTTTCAGGAAGACGATCGTGAAACGCTGGCTCGGTTCACGCTACCTAGCTTCGATGCCTATATACAAGATTTACTGATAGACTTTAATGCATTAGTGCATTCAAAAAAAGTCAAAGAAGCATCGCTTGCCCTAGACTCAATGCTTGCGCGATTTAGCCAAAACGGTAAACAGTATCAGGGTATGAATCGAGCGCAGCGTCGTAAAGCTGCACGTGCAAAACGTCTTTAATCTACTTTGTTACAGAGTATGAGTATGATTATTGTAAGAATACGGTTAACTAAAGTATTATGAAATAATGACCATCCATATTACAAATGGAGTAGTACATAGAGTACCTGACGACCTTCGAAAGGTCTTGCTATCGGATAATTCTGCTGTAGAGCGCTGGGAAGATCTCACTCCCCTTGCCCGCAATGAGTGGATTTGTTGGACGATTACATGCAAGCAACCCAAAACACGACAGAATCATGTCAAACGGACCATTACCGAGCTAAAACAGGGTAAACGACGTCCTTGTTGCTGGATTGGTTGTATTCATAGAACCGATAAGGCCATTAGCCCATCAGTAAGAGGAATCTTAGAAAAGCGATCCAAAAAACAAAAGTAGTTAATTGGTGCTAGTAGTGTTTTGTGTGTTTTGGTTGTTCTGAGAGCTCTGGTTGTTGGAATTGCCATTTTGCATACCACACGTGTTGCCGCAATTATTGTTGCCGTTCCCGCAGCTGTTCCCGCAGTTATGCTGTCCTTGCTGTTGCTTGGAGTAATCGGGTTTAACGTAGCCGCTTAAGCGAAAACTGTCGGCCTCGTGATCGTAGTTTTCTGGGTATTGGAACGCCTGGTCGCCTTTTACATCCTGATTGCAAGGAATTGGATGTGCGTCACGGTAGTCACGGCTAATTATAAAGTCGTCTCTGCTCTTAGCTCCCCGTTTTTGATACTCTGCAAAAACCGAATCTGGCATTACCTGGAAGTACGATACATATTGATCCCGGCCGCCTTCTACCGAAATATCCGTAGCAGAATAACCACTGATGACGCCAATTTTTTGCCCAGCTTTAACGTTTGATCCTTTTTTAATGCCATCGATCTTATAAATGTGAAATAGACGGATTGTATAATCTTTTGCACTGCTTGGCTCTATGTAGATCTGCTCACCAACTGGCAGCCGTTCTTGAGCTATATCGGTAATTGTCCCGTCGACTGGGCTGTAAATATCTATGTCGTGTTTACCGTCTGGGTCTGGTGGTACCGTGTGACCTTCTATGACTCGTGTAGGTTTGATACTTGGATCTTCCTGGGGTGTAAAGTAGTGTTTCATGCTGCGGCAAGTCTCACCGTTGCCAGAAAAATCATGACCATCACCAGAACGAAATTTCGAAACCGTATAGATTTTGGACAGGTCTATAAAATCGTGCTGGATAAATTTGGCTGGGTTGTTAACATCTATTTTGATTCCCAGACCGGTCTTCTCTTTTAGGGTGCTAAAAACAGAGAGGCCAACTCCGGCTATGATCGCTAGCACTACGATCGGCAATACCCAGTGTGAAAAACCTTTTTGATTGATCTTGTTCATTTATTTTTGGTTTACTTAAACGATATTAGTTCAAGCATAGCTCGTAATAACTACAAACACAAGCATAATGACCACCCTAGTGTTACCGTAAAAATACAATCGTGACGTTAAGTAATACAAAGGATAGTTTTCATAGGGGTATATACTATAGATATGAAGAAAAATGTAATCATCGCGGTTTTAGTTATAGCGGTTTGTGGTCTGGGCTACGTAGCCTACACAAATAAAACATCTACAAATACTCAAAGCCCAAATACCAACAGTGGCTCTGGCTCAAACGCAGCCGGAAGTTCGCATAGTTCTGGCAAAGAGATTAATTTAGCAAATAAAAATCTCACGAAGCTCGATAAAGACATACTCGACGATGAGTCTGTTACTAGGCTAGACGTGAGCAATAATAACCTCACTGGTGCTTTGCCTGCCGAAATACGTAAATTAGTCAATCTTCAGATCTTAGACGCATCCAATAACAACATGACCGGCATTCCTGCTGAGATCGGGCAGCTTAGCCAACTGCGCGTTGTTGACTTTGCTAACAATAATTTGTCCGGTCTGCCACTCGAGATTGGTAGTCTAAAGAATTTAGAGACATTGGACTTGCGGAGTAATCCAAAAATATCAAAGCTTGATTTAGGAAAGATTCAAAGCTCAATCCCTAACGCCAAGATACTGACAGATTGATTAACTACATGCATATCAAAAAATCTATCGCACCAATCATACTGGCAACACTCTGGATAGGGTTATCGGAATTTGTTAGGAACCAGGTTTTGTTCCATGGCCTATGGGAAAAGCACTATACATCTATGGGCGTTGTTTTTCCGAGCAAGTCCATTAACGGGGCTGTTTGGATGATTTGGTCGTTAGTTTTTGCTGGTTGCATCTACTTTTTAGTAAACAAACTATCACAACGCGAGGTTATAGTAATCGCTTGGACTATGGGTTTTATGATGATGTGGTTAGTTATCGGCAATTTAGGCGTATTGCCAATGCGGTTGCTGTGGTTCGCCGTCCCATTAAGTGTTTTAGAGGTTGTCGTGGCAGTAAAGATATGCACCCGCTTAAATAAATAGTTTGTATTCATACCAAAAGCAGTACTAGATTGGCCTACTTAAACAAACGTTAATTATATAAAAACAGGACGTACAATGTGCCCTGTTTTTATATGGATACGCTCAAATTTGAGCGATAATCCAGGCGCAAGCTGTGAGTGAAAGCAAGAAAATGCTTAGGCCCACTGGCGAACCCCAGCTAAACCATGAACCCCACGCACGCCAGTGTTTTTGGCTGCGTTCGTACCAATCTAGCTGTTCCTCTTTTGTTATTTTCGACATGAGATGACTCCTTATTTAGTAATAGTGAGTCTCTATCAAGTGCGTGCCAGCAAATAGTTATTCTTAGAGACCAAGAGCTATTCGTCAATCTGGACTTACCAACCAGATAATTATAGCAAATATGCAAAAATTTATACCCAACGCAACTATCCTGCCAGGCTGATGAACTACTTTATTGGTCTAGTTGTATGATTGAATTACCGTTGCGGTAAGGTTTTCGCTGGGTGTGTATCCTGCTGATATATACTATGCTTATGGTTGGAAAAATTATCCCAAACTTATCAATTAAAGAAACGTTAAATAACTATCGTTCCGACTATTTGCGCGCTGATACTATTGCGGGCATTTCAGTAGCTGCTATAGCCATACCACAAGCCATGGCATACTCGCAGTTAATTGGCGCGCCGGTAACTGTCGGCTTGTATACAACGTTGGTAGCTATGGTTGTATTCGCCCTATTCAGTGGTAGTCGCGCAGTAATTGTAGGTCCGGATGCCGCTATGGCTGCACTCACAGGGGCTGCACTGATTCCGTATGCGACTTCCTCGCAAGAATCATATTTGGTTCTAATTTCATTCATGGCTGTATTAATCGGTATTGCTAGTTTAATTGCAGTGGTCGCGAGGCTAAGCTTTATGAGTGAGTTTTTGTCGAGGCCAATTTTGCTTGGATATATGGCGGGCCTGGCGTTGGTTGTTGTCGCCTCGCAATCTCCAAAACTCTTTGGTCTGCCAGTGTCTAGTCAGTCAAATTTTTTTAGCTCTACTGTGCATGTGCTGACTAATCTGAACCACGCCCATATTCCTACATTAATATTCAGTGTTGTGCTCGGAGCCACTATCTATATTTTGACTAAAAAACGTAGCAGATTACCTGTAGTACCAGTAGTTCTGCTAATAAGCCTGTTGCTTTCATGGCTATTGAACTTTAGTAAGCTTGGTATCGCAATGGTCGGTACCATTCCCTCTGGTTTGCCATTGCCTCGTATCCCAAATATTCAATTTAGTGATTTTCAGAATTTAATGGTACCCGCATTTGCTATCATGATGGTTAGTTTTGCAAATACCATTGCAACGGCGAGATCATTTGCTGTTAAGAAAAATGATCAAATCGATTCCGATCAGGAACTTTCATCTCTGGGGTGGACAAGTATTGCTACAGGATTCTTTGGAGGTATGCCCATTGCAGCAAGTGGAGCGCGAACCGCGGTGAACGATCAGAATAACGCCAAAACCCAAGTATCACAACTGTTTGCCGCGTTAGCTGTTGCGGTAGCGCTGTTATTCTTGACTCCAATATTACGTTATCTGCCCCTCTCTGCTTTGGCGATTATTGTTATTGCCGCTGTTATTCGCCTTTTTGATTACGATGAGCTTAACGCAATATGGCGCGCTTGGCGATCTGAAGCTACATTGGCAATTATCACCGTGTTGGGCGTGACATTCTTGGGCATTTTTCAAGGATTGCTACTGTCGATCCTACTCGCAGTTGTAAACATGATTCGCACAAGTGCCTTCCCAACTGATGCTGTCTTGGGGGTTGCCGAAGATGGTTCCATTAGAGATATGAGTCGTCCGCCAAAAACGGAGGCCGTTAAAGGCATAATCATGTATCGATTTGATGCGCCATTGTATTTTGCTAATGCTCGGTATTTTCGACAGAGAGTCCTAGACCTCATAGAAGAGTCAGATGGAGTGACATGGTTTTTGTGGGACGCCGAGACGGTGTCGTCATTGGATTCAACTGCCGCAACCATGCTGGCAGGCCTCATCAAGGAGCTAAAGGCTCAAAATATTACGTTTTGTATCGCTCGTCTTAAGGGGCCTGTTCGTTCTACTGTGAGTAAAACAAAACGACTTTCCAGAATTATCCAACGTACACCACATTATGCTGGTACAAAAGAGGCACTTAGAGCTTTCGAGGAGCATCAGTTAGCTAGCGAGAGATAACAATGTCTCGTCGCTCTCCATTGGTTCTGCAAGCAGGTCACGAAGTTTTATGTCGGCGTATCAGCCTAGCAAGCATTATATGAGACGTTACGCCAATCAACAAGAATAACGATAAAAAGTACTTCTCAAATGCTGTGCCCACTAATTGCATTAGCAGTCCTAGTGTCCAAAAAAGTGTAATTATATATAAGATGTTTCGCCTCCGCCGCGTGGCATTGGCTGGTTTCTGATAGATTTTCCGAATGAATAAATACAAACCAAAAATCACGAGTATGCTCACTAGAGATTGAACAGCCTGCGCTGCGTATGTGGCCGACATGCCACCATTGACCCAATTGAAGGGTATTACTTTTATGAGTACTAGTACTTGAACAAGGAGTGCTGATATATAAAATGTTAGTAACATTAATTTTGTAAGTTTGCTTGGCGGTATCACTAAGCGCATTACTAGGATTATAGCAAAATCGAAGTAACGCGAATGTTTTCTGAGCATGAGATTGTGTTCGAGCGAACTAATAAAGGCGTCCTTGATGATCGTGGATTGCTCGACCCAAATTAATGCCAGAGATGGATATAGACAATGTGTTGCAGAGTATAGTCCAAGCGAGCTTTGCTATACTGACTATATGAACACAACAGACCCATATGTACGGCAGAGTGGCCACCTTAATGTTAGCCATGGGCACAAGCTGTACTACGAAGACTGGGGCAACCCAAAATCATTTCCAATAATTTTCCTTCACGGTGGTCCAGGTGGCGGATTTTAAGACAGACACAAAATGAGCTTCAACCCGCTCAAGCATCGAGTTATTTTTTTTGACCAGCGCGGCTCTGGCAAGAGTACTCCATATGCATCGGTTGAAAATAATACGACCCAGGAATTAATTAGTGATATAGAAAAATTGAGAGAGCACTTTAGTATAAAAAAGGCACATATTTGTGGACGCTCATGGGGATCGACGCTGGCGCTCGCATATGCGATTGCTCATCCAGACCGCGTTGAACATATATTAATAGGGGGTGTCTACTTGGGTTCTCGATTCGAAAACGATTATATTTCAACTGGCTACAGTAGATATATTTTCCCAGAGGCTTGGGAACGTTTTATTGCCTTAGTTCCAGAGGATCACCGAGATACAGGTACTGCAATCACGCAGTACTACTCAGAAAAGATGTACTCGTCTGATCCCAAGGAAGCAAAAAAATATGCTGACGAGTGGACGCTCTGGGAGGTGACTACTCTTTCAATCAATTATGACCAAAGACGCGTTGAAGCAGCAGTCCTTGAAGATGATAATCTTGCTGTAGCACGACTCGAGACACATTATTTCTTAAACGACTGTTTCATGCCGGATAACTATATCATTGATAATATTGACAAGATAAAACATATCCCCTGCTATGTAGTTCAAGGTAGATTTGACAACTGCACTCCACCAGCAACTGCCTACCGTTTGGCTTTAGCCTATGGAGACAACCTTACTTTGCAATGGGTAAACGCAGGACACAGGGGGTCGGAACCCGAAATTATGGCGGCCGAGCGTGCTGCCGTGAACACGTTCTTGACTTAACTTGAGCCCATAAGTCTTTGAGAGTGTATTATTAATTACAAAAAGAGGGTGTCGTTACTATTTTATTAATTGCCATAACCTAGCATGTAGGGCATGACGCTATTATGTAGATATCCCCAATGTCTCGGGGTGGTCTCGGTAGTATTCTGCCAATTGTAGCGCATTAATCAGGCCAGTTCTCCTGCCGCCTAGCTTGCAAAGAATTTGCTCGGTTCGTTCTGTAAGCGCTGCACCCTCAGACCAACTGATAGCTAGACCCGAACTTGTAGTCTGATCTCCGAGGTACGAGGCTCCCAGCTCGTGCAGATGATTTGTCGTATCATCATGTGCTGGACTCTCTAGCTTGGCCACTAAGCCCACCGCCGCAATACCCAGCCTTCTGCAAAGTAACTCTTCAGCTCGAGCACCCAACGAAACTTCATTGTCCAGTATCTTTACAAGAATTGCTACATTGCGCAGTTCTGGGGCTGAGTAGTTCTTGACTTTCGGAGCCTCTAGTTTATTAAGCTGCTCAATATACAAGTCTACAAAACGCTCATAGTCAGCTTCCGGTTGTGCCGTAGCAGAATGAACTTGAGTAAATGCGGGTAGCTCCATTGCGCCGGAATCTCTCATGCCACGATCTACCGCTGCTGCCTGCACAGGCCTAAGACCGGTGATTGCGTGTGCCCAAAATAGCAAGTAATCTGACTGTCGCCAGCCTTCAACTTTACCAAGGACAGAGGGGCACAGTATATGATCACGTTTAAATTGTGGGTACACACTGAGGATATGTGCAGTAGCTTGATCACCAAATGAGGAGTTTCTCGAAATCACCTCGCTTATACTTAGTGAATCGTCTCTGGCAAATCCG
>CAYXYR010000046.1:0-7910 GCA_964469435.1 uncultured Candidatus Saccharibacteria bacterium
ACGTTAATGTTTTATCGGCATATACTCGCTGTCATGGCTCGTCCGGAACAAGACCAAACAGGCATTAGAACACTCAATATGGTTGGTAGTAAAACTTATGCGGTTAGCTTGCCTATTGATGTTGTCAAAGTGCTTGGCTGGCAAAAAGGCACAAAGCTTATTGTGCGCCGCCAGGGAGACAAATTATTAATCGAAAAATTAGTAGAGGGTAAATAATATGTGCGGAATAATGGGCTATATTGGCGATAGGTCAGCCAAAGAGATAATTTTTACTGGGTTAAAACGATTAGAATACCGCGGCTATGACTCGGTTGGCGTAGCAGTGGCAGACAAGACAGTACACACCCAAAAAACGGTTGGCAATACTAGCAAACTTGACCTAACTAGCCTGCCCGACAAATCCACCATCGGGATTGGGCATACTCGCTGGGCCACACATGGCAAGCCTAGCACGACCAATGCGCACCCCCATACTTTTGGCAACATAACGCTCGTACACAATGGCATCATCGAAAATTATGAAGATCTAAAGAGCCAATTCGATGCTAGCAAGCTACAAAGTCAAACCGACAGCGAAGTGCTAGCAGGCTTGATTGACGCCTGTTTTTCCAAAACCAAAGATCTTTTGCAAGCTACTAAAACAGCTTTGCAACAGGTTAAGGGAACGTTTGGGCTGGTGGTCATGAGCCCCAAAGCCCCGGACCAATTGATTGTGGCACGTCGTGGTAGCCCGATAGTAATTGGCGTCGGTGCCGGGCAATACTATATAGCTAGTGATGCCACAGCTATTATTGACCATACAGATAAAGTTATTTATCTGGAAGACGACCAACTGGCCGTAATAAACCGTAAGTCACTGGACCTATATGACCTTAAGCTACAGCACCAGGATGCCGAAGTCGTAAAACTAGACAAACTAGATCACGCCAGCGAGCTGGGTGGCTACACCAGCTACCTAGAAAAGGAGATTTTTGAACAACCCACAGCCATACAAAATGTTATGCGCGGCCGAGTTGGTAGCGATGGCTCAATCGTGCTTGGCGGACCAACACTAACTCAAGACGAAATATTGTCGCTAGAGCATATGGTGTTGGTAGGTTGTGGCAGTGCCTTCAATGCCGGCTACTATGCTAAATACAAATTAGAAGAAATGCTCGAGATTCCGGTTAGCGTAGAATACGCTAGCGAATTCCGCTACCGCTACGGAGCCTTTAAGCCCGAAAGAACGTTGGCTATTTTCTTGAGTCAGTCAGGCGAAACGGCCGACACACTGGCGTCATTACGCGAAGCCAAACGACGGCGACTTATGACCATGGGTGTAGTAAATAGCATTGGGTCAACCATAGCTCGAGAAGTAGATCATGGCGGCATTTACTTGCACGCCGGCGTCGAAACTTCAGTTGCTAGTACCAAGGCCTTCACCTCCATGACCATAGCATTGCTAATGTTTGGTGGATTTCTGGCACACCGTCGTGGTCTAAATCACTCGGTCACACGAAATCTTGCACATGAGCTGAAAGCTCTTGGCAAAGAATTTACTGCCACATTAGAACTCAAGACAGCTGTAGATAAACTAGCCAAATCTCTAACTAATGTTCATGATGTGTATTACCTAGGCCGTGGCGAGCTATTCCCAACTGCTGTCGAAGGCGCACTCAAGCTTACCGAGGTTGCCTACGTTCATGCTCAAGCCTTCCCCACCGGCGAGATGAAGCACGGCCCAATTGCATTGGTAGATGCCAATCATTTGTCGGTTTTACTACTGCCCGAGGACGAAGTGCTTTACGACAAAGGTATGGCCGCTTTACAAGAGATCAAAGCACGAGAAGGACAAGTGCTAACAATATCCACACGTCCAAAACCCTCTGCCAGTGATTATCATTTGCAAGTAGCTCACGCCGGCCACTACACAGATGGCTTGGTTATGAATATTTGCTCGCAACTTCTAGCATTAGCAATAGCCACAAACCGGGGCGTCAATATAGACAAGCCACGTAACCTGGCGAAGTCAGTAACCGTGGAGTGATATGGAGAGCCATACTTTGCGAACCGTACCCTACGAGGTACTGGCCGAGTTTTGCCCACCACGTATCACTGCCGTCCGGAGACTGAGTGGTGGACAAGTGAATAGCACCTTTTTGGTCACAGACTCTAACGCAGATCGATATATTGTGCAACAAATGGGGCAAGCGGTTGACCCTAACACCGTGCACGATTACGCCGTTGTAGCCGAACACTTGCGCACCAAAGGCTGGGATATGGCCCAACCATTACGAACCAGTGATGATCAGTTGGTTGTACCAGACCAAGCTGGCAAGCCATGGCGAGGCTACACGTTCATCGACTCCGACCCAGTACCACCCGCGGCAAGTCACCCACGTTATGTTGAATTCGCAAGCTTGCTGGGCAGATTAAGTGCCGACCTTAGCTCGTTAGACTACACCCCTATTGGCTCGATTCCACATTTTCACGACACCGCACATTTTGTATCGCGATTAGCAGATGTTGCACCGCACATGCCCCCAGCCGAACAAGAATTCGCTTCACAACTGAAAGAGTGTGTCGGGCAAGAACCACCTATAGATGGTATAGAATCCATGATTCACGGCGACCCAAAACTAAACAACGCTTTGTACAGAAACGGCTCGCCATTCACCCTTATCGACTGGGATACTATGATGCTCGGTAGCCCCATGCTAGACCTTGCCGACATGCTGCGGTCTATGTCTGGTACATTGCGCGAAAGCCTAACAAACTTTAGCGCCCGGTCTTTGCTAAATATCATTCAATCGTATCGTGCAGCTGCGGGTGTAGAAACAGATGAAAATAGCTTTTACGAACAAGCTATTTCAACAACACGTACTATGTGCCTCACGCTTGCCGCCAGGTACTTGATCGACTCGGTGGAGGGTACTTATTTTCAATGGAATCCAGATAGGTTTGCGAGTTTAGCAGAGCAAAACAGGTCACAGGCTATGCGCCAGTGGCGAAATTATCAGGCATTGTTACAAGAATAGACTTTGTTTATTTTGAGTTAATGAGTGTGGAATGAGCCATTAATTGAAAAATGGCAACTTTATTGGTGGATAGGTGAGCACTGCATGTATCCACAACACCCAGTATAAATATTGCGTACTCCGTTGTATAATGTTGTAGTTATGATTTTGAGTGACTACTTGCGTGTCGACTACGCAGAGAATGACAGATCAGGGCGGGGTCCGATAGCACCTGGGGCTGGTCGTGGACACTGGTTCGACAACGAAACATGGTTCCTATCTGAGTTTCTGACCGATCAAGGACTAAGTTTATTGCGTACAAAGGCTAAGTTTCTTCTTGAACAAGCAGGCATTCGTAAGGACTTTGCAATGCGACAATCCGGAGGGACTCCCCGACACATGCGCGTAGTACCCGGCACAGTCATAAACCAAGACCCAACTATCGTCGAAATGTATCGTCACCCAGATTTACTTGAGTTTCTGAGTGAAATCGTCAGAAAGCAAGTTATAGTTTATGATGACCCCCTCGAAAACATTGTTATAACAAGTCTTGAAAAAACAGGTGATACTCATGGAGCCCACCTCGACGTTCCACCATTGGCTCTCGTCATGTGCTTGGAAGCACCCTATGATCCTGATAAGCACTTCGATGTAGTTACACCCAAAGGGGAAACTTGGGAAACAATTCGGGGATCAGACGATGGTGCAGGTGCAGTATCTTATATCGATGCCTATGGAGACCCTAACCTCATAAGCATGGCTCCCGGTGATGCATATATCATGCGGACTGACCTGTGGAAACATGAAGTACTCCCTTTAACAAAGCCCGAGATAAATCGAACTATTCTAAATTTTACTTACAGTTTTGAAGGTTTCGTTGGCACACAGGACGGTTCGGCGACCGCCCTCTTCACATGCTAAAGATCGATAGACTTACTGGGTTAGTATCCGTTTGCTTTCAAACACAAATGGCCCCTGAAACATAGGTTGTTTTACGTATAATGCTTATGGTTGGTGGACCAAAAGGGACGGCTTTCAAACCCCGGTCGGACAGCGTCCACCCCTGTTTCTCGGGCTTTTCGGGAATCGGCAGATGGCTCGGGTGGGGCTGCGGGGCTCGTTTTCGGGTCCTCAGAGTTCTGGTTTGAAGCAAAGGGACAGCTTTCAAACCCTGAGTCAGAACTGAACAGACGTGTACGAGAGTTAACAGAACCCTTTGATAGATCGCGTACCCCACTGGATGTTGCCAAGACTCCCCGACCGAAGCCTCATCGCCGACCCAGGAGGTTGAGCGAGGGAGAACTGGAGAAGATGGCCGAGGAGTACCGAGCTGGTGACACCGTGCCGATGCTCGTGGAGCGCTACGGCGTGCACCGCACCACCATCCTCGGACACCTCGAACGGATGGGCGTGCCTCGACGGGCCCAGAAGCGGAAGCTGACCGAGGCTCAGGTCAAGGAGCTACGCAGGCTCCGAGGTCTGGGCCTGAACTACGCCGAACTTGGACGGCGGTTCAACGTGGATCCGGAGACAGTGAAGAAGGAGCTGCGCTAGTACCAGACGGATACGCCGCCGTGGCTGGAGCAAGTTCCCCTACGTGACTGACTGAAGCTATAAGTACCATCTGCGCATTTTGCTGTAGCACCGGATGGAACAGATGGCGCAGCATATGGGCTACAGACCACATTGCCTGCGCTGTTTGTATATGTACCGTTCGGACAATTGGTCGGGGCTGAAGGAGCTACATAAGTACCGTTGGTAACGATCTTCTCAACCGGAGGTTTAGTGACCTCCTCGGAGAGTTTGGTCCTACCGGTCTCCTTACCATCAGTGTACGTGACTTCGTACGTGGTAGTTCGTTCGCCATTGACTCCCTCTTGGGTAGTCTTGGTTGTTCCCTTGGCTAGGGTTGCATCATCGCGATTTGTGGTGGTGAAGGCAATGACCGACTTCTCGGTGATCTTCTTCTTTTCGATCTGTCTCGTGACAGGTGGCTGAGCTGGAGGTGGTGGCGTTTTGGCAGTCTGCGGTGAGGCAGCACTTACAGCCGTAAGCCCAAGAAGACTGACTCCAACAATTGTGGCTGTCTTGCCTTTTCGGCTAAGCGCTGAGTACCAACTACCTATCTTGCTCATACACCCATTAAACCACAGTCATGGAACTTGACCTAAAGGGTAAGGCTAGGGTCTATAGAGGCTCAAACTAATCAAGGTACCTTCGGTAGGTTAGAAGAATCCCATCAGCCACATCCATTAGATGAGTGTACGGCTCTGGCATGTTGTTAACTATGTTGATTGCTCTCTCGGCAATAAATCTATCGATATCGCGATATTCCGAATCCTTCTCAGGCGCGTTGATGGGGTGCGAGCCACCCAGGGTATTGGCGACTCTATCTATGTACTCCTTTCGCAGTATACCTCTCCTCTTAGACCCCACGGTAAGTTCTGACACTTCTACGTCCAACCATTCGGACAACTTGTGGTACCGACGACTAGGCCTAGGTTGACCCTTCTTACTCGCATCGGTTTCATCTGCCAACCTTCGAACTTGATCACCTGTAAGAGCTGCATTAAATGTGCGCAGTTCAACCACTTGCATCCCTCTTCTTGCACTGCCCGAGGGGAAGTGCAAGCGCTCTCCTCCGTACTGTCTTGACAGACGGTTGGCCGACTTGACGTTTTCGAATGCTGGAAAACTCAAAGTCCATTGCTGCGATTGGGCATAAGCGTCAGCAGGCTTCGCTAGCTGCAACCAGTTCCTTAGTGAGGATGCAAGATCTCTTGCAACAGAATCACTCCACCTCCTATACAAAAAGTTGTAGTGCCTCTTGAGTCGACGATATTCGACACGGAGTTCTTGATCTATTGTCATGTATTTGAGTATGGACAATTTGTGTTCGCTGTCAATGGCCCACCAGGCGGTCGGAGTCGGACTATTTAGAACACAAACGACCCCTGAAACAGGGGTCGTTTTACGTATAATGCTTATGGTTGGTGGGTGATGAGGGATTCGAACCCCCGACCCCCTCGGTGTAAACGAGGTGCTCTAGCCAACTGAGCTAATCACCCATAATGGTGCGCGAGAGAGGACTTGAACCTCCACAGGATTGCTCCCACTACCACCTCAAGGTAGCGCGTCTACCAATTCCGCCACCCGCGCATACATCTTTACGGTTTTAGCCGCGACAATTTGTAAAAGAACCAACATATCTTATCTGTTTTTTTACAAAAACTCAAGGGTTACTATCGTGTAGCCTCGGGGCACTCGTCTACGCCTACAATAGTTCCATCGCCTTCGGCAGTCATCGCATCAATAGAATCAATTCCACAAAGCTCGCATTTTACGCATGAGGCGATGAGTTCCTCTACAACAGCACGTCGCCTTTCGGCAACTGCCAACAGGCCATCTGGTCCTATTGTAGCCGGATTAAGGACGCCGTTTTCATAACGCTCTATTTGGGCATTCAACGTATCGCGCTCTTGCCAAAGACCGTTTTTAAACTCACAAATCACTGTATTACTATATAACTTTTATTAAAAAGGTCAATGGCTTATCTTTGTTTGGCGGGCTTTATCTAGCGACGGTGATTCTTTCGATAGTTTTTGACTATTCTTCTTTCGGCCCAGGAAGTAATGCCGCGCACTGCCACAATTGCCCACACTAGGTTCAGAACCAAGGTCACGTAGATATGATAGTGCAGCTGATAAATAACTAATAACGTTGCACCAAGAAGATTGTCTGCCTCGTATATTAATGATTTATTTTTCCAGCGTCCTATACTAGTACGATAAAATCCAAACAATATCAAAAACGCGCCAGTAAAACCGATGTATGTAAACGGATCGTAAAAGTCTATCCCAACCCTGCCCATGCTTAGGTCCGTGGCAAATGATGCGCCAAATGATCCATAGAATATTCGTTACGCAATAGTGGCTTGATGTCGTCTAGTGTGACGTCTATTTTTACACCTGGGTTTAGAGTGCCATAAGGATCGAAAATATGTTTGACCTTTTGGAAGATGGCGTACATTTCGTTTCCGTATAGCTTGGCCAGATATGGTGCGCGTAAGCGGCCGTCACTATGCTCGCCACTAGTGCTACCGCCAAGCGATATAACCAAGCTGTAATACTCGTCGATAATCTTAAATACTTTTTGACGATCGCCAATTTGGCTCAGGTCTAAAAAGGGCTGCATATGTATGTTGGCATTACCTGCATGCCCCCAGATGGCCGCCTGCAAGTTATACTTATCGAAAATTTCATAAGTTCCCTTGATGTATTCGTGAAAACGATCCACCGGTACAACACCATCCTCGATAATTGGTAGTGCTTTTTTGCTGCCTTCGCTGTGTGATATTACTGCCGCGGCGCTGTGACGAATCTTCCAAAGCTGCTCTTTTTCTTCCTCTTCGGTCTCTAGTTGATATTTAATACCATGCTTAGACAAAATCTTAAGCGCTCGCTTGGCAAGTCTTTTCTGAATGCGCTGGTTGGCGTTATCGAATTCAATGAGCATTATTAACTTACTGAATGGCTTGGAGACTATGCCCTTTAGCTGATTCGGGTTATGTGTATCTAGGAAATTCAACAAGTGTTCGTCAACCATCTCCATAGCGCTAGGTATTTCAGGTAACTTACGAAGCTCCAAAACTACTTGTTCGGCAACTTGAAGATCGTCAAAGAAAGCAGCTATTAAAGTGGTTGATGGATTGTAGGGCTCGGTACTGATTGTGGCTTCGGTAACGATACCTAATGTACCTTGTGAGCCTACAAATAATGGCGTCAGATCAAACGAACCGTCCTTGCGCTTGACTTCGTTCAGCGCATAACCAGCCGAGTTTTTAGTTACGTTTAAGTTGGTGTCTTGCAGTAATTTTTTGTTGTCTTCAATAAGGCCATCTAAAGCACGGTAAAA
>CAYXYR010000047.1:0-7801 GCA_964469435.1 uncultured Candidatus Saccharibacteria bacterium
GACCTTGCTTACCTTTGAGCATGTCGCTCAAAGATTTCAGGCGACGTCGTTGGCCGGTAGCAGCTACAGCACGGCCACTGCGAGCGTTGTTGTTATCGATCAGAGCGTCCACTGCTTCTTGTAGCATGCGTTGTTCGTTGCGACGAATAACTTCTGGAGCATTAAGGTCGATAAGCTTCTTTAGGCGATTGTTACGGTTAATAACACGTCGGTAAAGGTCATTGAGGTCACTGGTAGCAAAACGGCCACCGGTTAACTGAACCATTGGGCGCAGATCTGGAGGGATTACTGGCAATACGCTTACACACAAACTGCCTGGGGTAATACCTGCACGCTCCATGCTTTCGAGCAATCGAAGTCGCTTCATGATCTTCTTTTTGCGCTGACCTTTGGCTTCTTCTGCCTCTTTGGTAAGGTCTTCAATAAGCTTGGACAGATCAACCGTATCTAGCAGATCTTTAAGTGCTTCACCACCCATGCCGACGGTAATAAGACCACGAAGATCGTCCGGAAGGTTTCGGAAGTCAGTCTCATTGATGAGATTAGAGACTTCTAGGCTAGTAAGCTGGGTTTTTAGTAGTTCGAACTCAGAACTAATTTCTTCGAGTTCCTTGGTCTGTAATTCAGCGAGGGCTTTAACATTGGCATCTTCGGCCTTGGCTTCGTCTTCATAGCGTAGCTTGATGGCTTCTTTAGCAGCGTTAAACTCAGCCTCTTTGTCCGCAAGCATTTGATCGCGCTTGGCGGTATCAACAGTCTTGATGATGTAGCTAGCAAAGTAAGCAACTCGCTCTAGGTTTTTGACAGTCATACCCAGTACAAGACCCATAGCACTTGGTGTGCCGCGCAAGAACCAGATGTGAGCAACAGGGCTAGCCAGGCTAATGTGTCCCATTCGTTCACGGCGAACAATGCTCTTGGTAACTACTTCGCCGTTTTTATCTACAGCCGCTTCGCGCGAGCGGACGCCTTTGAACTTAGCATCGTGTGGACTAATGTCTTTGACTGGTCCAAAGATTCTCTCGCAGAATAAACCATCTCGTTCTGGTTTTTGAGTTCGATAGTTAATGGTTTCTGGCTTGGTAACTTCCCCGTAAGACCAATCAAGTATGTCTGAAGGGCTAGCTACGGCCAAACGAACTGCGTCGAAGTCGGCAATATCTGTACCTGATGAATAGCGTCGCATTATTTTGCCTCCTCTTCAGCGTTATCGTCGACGAGTGCGACTGTAGTGTCCTCGTCATCGTTGGTTGGTTCGTCAGTCACCGCTACTGGCGACTCATTAAGATCAGCGTCTAGCTCCATGATTGTGAACTCATCGGCAGTTGCATCTTCGGTGACATCAATCTCAGAAACTTCGGGTTGAGGTACTGGGACGTCGGATTGGTGGGCACCTTCATCTTTGATTACTTCAGCTAGAACTGCTTCGGCATCGACTACCTTGTCGGATGTAACTAGGTCTACCTTAAGACCAAGACCTTGTAGCTCTTTTACAAGCACGTTAAAGCTTTCTGGGACTTTTGGACCAACAATTTCGGTGCCCTTGATGATCGATTCGTAGGCCTTGCTTCGGCCGTAGACGTCGTCGGACTTAATAGTCAACATTTCTTGCAGAGTATTGCTGGCACCGTAAGCTTCAAGTGCCCATACTTCCATTTCTCCAAAGCGCTGACCACCGTTTTGGGCCTTACCACCGAGTGGCTGTTGAGTCACCATGGTGTATGGACCGGTCGATCGAGCGTGAATCTTGTCGGCAATCATGTGGTTGAGCTTGATCATGTACATGCTACCAACAGTAGTCCGCTCTTTGAATGCATCGCCAGTGCGGCCATCGTAAAGTTGCTGCTTGCCATCGTCTGGTAGGCCAGCTTCGATGAGCAGCTCGCGGATCTTCTCGGTTGGAACACCATCAAATGACGGGCTGGCAATATTAATGCCCAAGGCTCTTGCGGCCATACCAAGGTGAGTTTCGAATAGCTGACCAACATTCATACGACTTGGTACACCCAATGGGTTAAGGACGATATCGATTGGCGTGCCATCCTCTGTGAATGGCATATCTTCGACTGGCATAATTTGGGCAATAACACCCTTGTTACCGTGTCGACCACCCAACTTATCTCCGACAGCAATCTTGCGCATTTGAGCAACAAAGATCTGAATTTGCATCAAAACACCAGCTTTTAGCTCGTGGCCGTTCTCTCGGCTGAAGATTTTTACACCAACGACCTTGCCGTGCTTACCATTGCTCATTCGTTGGCTTGTGTCGCGCACTTCTTTGGCTTTTTCGCCGAAGATGGCTCGAAGTAGCCGCTCTTCGCTAGATAGTTCCTGCTCACCTTTTGGAGTGATTTTACCTACCAATATATCGCCAGGATGAACCTCAGCGCCGATGCGGACAATACCGTCATCGTCTAGGTGTCGCAAAGCTTCTTCGCTGACATTTGGAATATCGCGTGTGACAATCTCTGGACCTAGCTTGGTTTCGCGAACTTCGGTCATGTAATCAACAATGTGAACACTAGTTAGTGTGTCATCCTCGACAAGTCGACGACTCAGGATGATGGCATCTTCGAAGTTGTAACCTTGCCATGGCATAAAGGCTACTAGCAAGTCTTTACCAAGAGCTAGCTCACCACCGGCAATTGACATGCCTTCGATTAACACGTCTCCTGCTTTAACTTTGTCACCAGTATGTACGACAACTCGCTGGTTTATACTTGTGCCTTCGTTGGATCGGACAAAGTGTAGGGCTTCGTAAGTTACGCTACCATTCTTGTACTTGACTATCACTTGATCAGCAGTGGCTTTAGTAACTTCACCGGCAGCCTCGGCCACAACCATTTGGCCAGAGTTCCGGGCAGCTGCACCCTCCATACCAGTACCAATTCGTGGTGCTTGAGGCGAAATAAGAGGTACTGCCTGGCGCTGCTGGTTACTACCCATCAGGCTTCGGTACACGTAGTTCTTCTCAATAAAAGGAATCAACGCTGCGCTAGAACCGATAATCTGCCTTAAAGAGGCATCCATATGGGTAACTTCGTTAGCATCAACTTCACCAGATACTAAGTGACGGCGCGCACTGACACGTTCGTTAGTAAAGAAACCATTATCGGCAACACCTTCACCAGCATTGGCGATAACAGCCTGCTCTTCTTCTGAGGCATCTAGGTAAACAATTTCGTTGGTAACCACTGCTTTTACTGGCCATGTAACCTGGGTCTTTACGCTTGCAAGTTTTTTGGCATCAGCGGCAGTGATTTGGGCACCGGCTTTTACAATAACCTTACCTTTTTCGTCTTCTAAGTCAACAGCAGCTGTGTAGCCAGTGGCTTTGTCGGCAGTAACAGCGTTGATAACCTTTTTGTAAGGAGTCTCGACAAAACCATATTCGTTGATGCGAGCATAGCTAGCTAGGTTAAGCACCAAACCAATGTTGGCGCCTTCTGGGGTTTCGACGGCACATATGCGGCCGTAGTGAGTTGCGTGTGCATCACGGACTTCGAAACCAGCTCGTTCGCGCGACAAACCACCAGGACCCATCGAGCTAAGACGTCGTTTGTGAGCCAACTCACTTAGTGGGTTGATCTGGTCCATAAACTGGCTAAGCTGTGAGCTGGCAAAGAATTCGCGAACCGCTGCCACAATTGGACGAGCGTTAATAAGCTGCGCAGGTGTAACCGTTTCTATTTCGCTCATGCTCATGCGGTCTTTGGTGTTACGCTCCATACGGAGTAAACCAATTCGGAATTGACGCTGAACAAGCTCGCCAACTAATTTAACTCGTCGGTTAGCCAGGCTATCGATATCGTCAGCTGGCTCTTGAGTATTGTTGAGGCGAATAATTTCAGCAATGATTGCTGTGAGGTCCTCGAGCCGCATTACGCGGTTTTCGGCAGTATTAGCTACATCTAAATTAAGTCGCTTATTGATCTTGTATCGACCAACTCGGCTAAAGTCAAAACGTTTGAAGTTATAGAACATGTTTTCGAGCAAGCTTCGAGCGTTATCGACTGTTGCAAGGTCACCAGGTCGCAAGCGACGGTAGACCTCGATTAAAGCATCGTTGATACCCTTGGCAGGGTCTTTTTCTAGAGTTGCATCTACGTAACTAGATTTACCTTGATCCACATGCTTGAAGGCGTCACGGATCTGAGCTTCACTGTTACCCAAAGCGCGCAAAAGGGTTGTAACAGGAATTTTTCGCTTTCGATCGATCTTTACATAAATAGCACCGTTAGCGGCGGTTTCGAACTCTAGCCAAGCACCACGGCCAGGAATTACCTTAGCTCCGTAAAGCTTCTTGCTTGAACCTGCCTCAGCAGTAAAGAAAACACCAGCCGATCGGATCAGCTGGCTCACAACAACGCGCTCGGCGCCATTAATCACAAAAGTACCGCGAGCGGTCATCCATGGATAGTCGCCGAGGTAGATTTCTTGTTCTTTAACTTCGCCAGTTACTTTGTTGGTGAGCTCAACAGTAGCCTTAAGGGGTGCCTCGTAGCTTACGTTGTTCTCGCGGGCTTCACGTTCGGTAGTCTTTGGGTCTTCAAAGCGGTAACCCTTGAACTTTAGTGATAATTTGGTGCCAGTGTAGTCATCAATTGGGCTGACTTCAGCCAGAAGTTCGCCAAGGCCTTCTTCTACGAGCCATTTCCATGATGTATTTTGGTGATCTACAAGATTTGGTAGATCTAAGATGTCTTGTTTGTTTGTAAAGTATGCACGGTTATTAACCGTGTGCGTGATCGACTTGGTGCCTGTCGCCATAAATAAAAGTTACTCCACATTAGTTATTATGTGTTTTTTTGATAGTGTTGTAGTTTTTGCGCGCGAAGAACTCTAAGTGGATGAATTAGTGTGTTTTGTAGTGCAACACAGCAATGCCCGACTTACTCTACTTCTTGATTTTAAGTTTGATCTAACTGAGCAGATATGTCAAGCCGAAATTACTTTGTGTTTTGCACAATCTTGTCAACGATACCGTACTTTTTAGCCTCTTCTGCAGTCATCCAGTAGTCGCGTTCCATGTCTTCCTGGATTTTTTTAACGGTTTGACCAGTATTTTTGGCCATGATTTCGTTCAAGCGGTGTTTAATGCGCAGTGATTCCTTAAGGTCAATTTCCATGTCAGTTACCTTACCGCGGGTGCCGCTACTCGGCTGGTGTACCATGACGGTGGCGTTTGGCAAGATCATGCGCTTACCTTTAGTACCGCTGCTCAGCAAGAATGCGGCTGCTGAGGCCTGTATACCAATGCCGACAGTCTGGATATCGTTGCTCACAAATTGCATGGTGTCGTAAATAGCGAGTGCGTCATACACACTACCGCCAGGACTATTAATATAGAAATAGATGTCTTTCTTAGCGTCTTCGGCTTGTAAAAATAGCAGCTGCGCAACAACAAGGTTTGCAGTATGCTCGTTTACGGCATCGCCCAAAAAGATGATTCGGTCCTTGAGCAAACGACTGTAAATATCAAAGGCTCGTTCAACGCGGCCATCAGTTTCGATAACGGTAGGGATAATCGTAGAGTTTGTAAGCATACAGCAATGATACTGTACCAATTAGCACTCGTCAAGCGTGAGTGCTAATTTACTCAGTCATCGTGACGTTTAAAGGCATGCATCATGGTAATCGCATCTTCGTCATGATGATCGGCTGCGAGCATCACTGCCCCTAATACGTAGAGTGAATCTGGTGCAACCAGCGTAACTTCTTGCGAGCTAACCCCAATTAAAGCTCGGAAGGCGGCTGCAATACGTACGTAGTTTTCTTCGTGCAGAGGAACGAGTTTAGCGCCCATTTCTAACGAGTCACACACCGGAAGAAAGTCGGTGTGTGAAAATACTATGGTATCTTTTGGTTTGGCTGGTCGCACGGTAAACTTATTTTGCCGTTGCGTATTCAGTCAGCTTGGCGATGATCTTTTCGGTGCGGAGTCGTGACTCGATGTCTTGGCGGGCCTCTGGCTTATCTAGTTCGGCTTGCATAGCTTTGTCTGTATATTGGCCTTTTAGTAGTTGAAGGCGGATCTCAACTTCTTCTGGGGTCACCTGGATTTCTTCTGCATCACCAATAGCACCAAGCATTATGCCGATCTTGATCTGTTTTTCTGCTTCTGGAATATTACGTTTATGATGCTCTTCTTCTGTTACGCCTTCTTCGTCTAAGTGCTCTTGCCAGGTTTGCCCTCGGTACATCAAATTTTGTCGCTCATCTTGCTCTAAACGTGCAACTTGCTCCTCAATCAGGGACTGCGGTATTGCTACCGTCGTCTTGTCGGCAATCTTCTGCAGCAGCTCATTTTCATATAGTCTGTCTTGCTCACGCTGTCTCTCTAGCGTAAGTTGTTGTTTGATATCAGCTTTCAGATCTTTAAGTGTTTTAAATGGCCCGGCTTTGGCAGCAAAGGTATCATCTGCCTTAGGCTCTGTTAGTTCTTTTACTGCCTTGACTGTTATGGCAAACGTAACTTTTTTGCCTTGCAACGCAGACACCTGGTAGTCCTTTGGAAATGGAATTGTAAATGTCTTTTCCTCACCTGCTTTTAAACCCACTACATTAGGTTCAAAGCCGGGTATAAAGGTGTTGCTGCCCAAAAGCAATGGGTAGTCTTTACCTTCTGCTCCGTTTACAGGTTCTCCTTTGTCGTCAGTCCCTTTAAAGTCAATTGTGACTTCATCCCCATCTTTTGAAGCTCGTTCAACATCTTTTTTCTCGGCCAATCGCTTTTGTAGAGATGTTACGACCTCGTCAACGTCTTTAGCGGTAACTGTCGATTTTTTGGGTGCTAGCTTTATTTTTTTATAATCTGGTAGCTTTACCTTTCCCAAAACATCAACAGTAATATCGAACTCCACAGTTGTGAATGGAACAAATTTAGTAAGTTTTACTTCTGGCTGACCAACTGTACGAAGTTTTTCGGATGTTACTGCCGATAGATAGTAATGGTTTAGAGCAGCATCTATAAACTCACTCTGCAGAATGCTCTGGTCTATATTCTTCTCTACCAGATTTAGAGGCGCTTTTCCGGCTCTAAAGCCAGGTATTTTAAGATTTGGCGTATTAAGCTTTTGTAGGACTGACTGCTTGATTTTGGCCAGTGTGTCGACATCAGCCACTACGTTAATGGTGATGTTGGTATCAGTGTTGTAAGAAATTTTCATAGAAACTGTAGTATACAGATTAACTTTGGTTTTTACCAGAGGACGGCGTTTTAGTGTTTTTTGCGAGTATCAAGAACTGTACTGATTAAACGCTCTAGGCTTAGTTCTTGTTCCTCGCCAGTCACTATGTTCTTTAGCTTGTAGCGCTCCGACTGTAGTTCCTGATCACCAACGAACACTACATAACTGATTCCCTTTTTTTCGGCAGATTTTATCTGTTGCGCTGGCTTACGGCCAGAAATATCGACCGCTATTCGTACCCCTTCTTCGCGCAGTTGGCTAAGCATTTTCTGGGCGCCGTAATATAGTTCACCTATCAAAACTACATAAGCATCGGTTTCGGTATGTGGAGCGGGTAGTAACTTGTGTGACTCTAAGAAGTTCGCCAGCGTTACATCGCCCAGACCAAAGCCGACTGTTGGCACTGGCTCGACTCCAAACAGACCAACCAATCCATCATAGCGCCCACCACCGAACATTGAGCGATTGTTTTCGGGGTCGGCATCGACCATTTCGAATACGACATCAGTGTAGTAATCGAACCCACGCATAATGGTTATGTCGAATTCCGCGTTGGTAACACCCGATTCTTCGAGCAAGGCAATTAATCGCTTTAGTTCGGCAGTTGATGG
>CAYXYR010000048.1:0-7785 GCA_964469435.1 uncultured Candidatus Saccharibacteria bacterium
TGGGCACAATTCCGAAATATAGCACTTATAGTCTTGGTGCCTATTATGCTAGTGATGGTCATGGGAACGGCCTTAGGGATAAGCGCCTTAGATGCATACACTGTCAAAAAAACCATGCCTAGATTGCTTTTGGCCGTAGTTTTTATAAGCTTGTCTTGGTACGTTTGTATTGCAGCCATAGACTTCTTTAATGTTGTAGGCCAGGGAGTTCTGGGTATAATGACCGCGCCTTTCAATGTAGTAGGAAAATCCGACTCGTTAGCAAGCCTATTCTCCCCAGGAGCCAGCGCGGTTTTCCAGATTGGTGCGGCTGGGCTTGCAATTGGTGCAGCAACATTAACAGTTGGAGCACTTGGTATTATTGCAAGCTGGATAGGTACGGGGCTGCTCGTAATGCTGCTGGCATTTGTGATACTAATTGCTCGTCAGCTAATTATTGTGGTTGCTCTTTTGGCCGCACCTATCGCAATCTTGTCTTGGATATTCCCAAGCAATAATAAGCTTTGGAAATTGTGGTGGGAGACCTTCTTTAAAGTTAATTTGATGTTCCCGATGGTTATGGCCTTATTAGCATCTGGGCGTATTTTTGCCGGTGCCGTAAATATTTCTGGTGGTGGAGGAGCCGAGGGTTGGCTACTAGATCCATTAATGAAGCTTACGGCATACATTCTGCCCTATGCTATGATTCCGTTTACCTTCAAGGCAGCTGGGGGCGTGTTTAGTAGCCTAACCGGGATGGTTAACGACCGCAGCAAGGGCGCCTTTGACCGCCTCAAAAAGGGCAGACAAAAAGAATATGGTCAAATTGGGCGCAATATTAAAGGTGGAGTTGGATTCAGGACTAAGGATGGCGGGATGCTAAATAATCTTTCTTCAGGCGTAGCGTCAGGTCCTAGAGGTTGGGCTCCAACAAAAGGTGGTGCCGCTAGGCGTCGTGCCACTCGCGAAACTGGCCGCATACTTGCAGGCAACGCACAACTGAAGGAGAATGCTACACACGAAGCTTGGAAGACTAACGATGCGTACTTACTAGCTCTGGCTAGTGAAGAATTGGCACAAGAAAAAATTGATGCTTCACAGCGCAAGTACGACGCTGCTGTTGCTAGTGGCGACCTAGATGCACAATACGCCGCGCAACGCGATATGGATATGCGCAGACAGGCACTTGCAGCAGCAAGATCTATACCTAATAAGACTAGTGCTACCCGTAGAGAAGCAGCTTTGCAGCTTGCTGCTACTGGGTACCAATTTGCTGCCGGAGAAGAGGGTTACAGGCAATTAACTCGCATGGGTCAATCTGTTAGTGGCGGGGATGAGGCTGCATTTGCAAGCTTTATGGACAATGCGCAGTTCAACCTTAAAAATGCAGGCAGATTCGATTTGGGTGGCATAAACCATGGAGCAGGCTATGATCCAAAAGCGGGCACTGATAAGGCAGGGTTATACCAGCTAGCAAATGGAAAGAAAGAATCTATAGAAGCCATGGTAGATTCTGCCGGCATTCCGCCAGCAGGTCCACTTACCGCCGAACAGGCAGAGAACGCGCTTGTTCTTCAAAAAGAGCTCAAAGCTATGCTACCAAATGCCACTGGAGCTACACGGGATGCAATATCTGATGCTATAGATAATCTAAGTGTTCGTGGTATAGACGGATATGAAGGCGTTGCTTCTGGCAGAGTTGACCAAAACGGCAATCCAATGATGACCACGACCAAAGTTCCTCGTACCGAAAGGTATGACCCAGCTACCGCTCGCGCGGCTCGCGCAGCTGGTGATGGGTGGACGGACGACGAGATTGCCAAGGGAACTAGAATTCGTTACGACGAAGTTACGCGTCCTGAGACTATAGGTGACGTGGCATCGCAAAGAGCACGTAATGTAGAGTATCCTCATCCAGAAAATAGATAATATACTAAAGTCCAACGTTGACATATTGGCCAATTAGTGCTAATGTTTATTCATGACATCTCCAGAATCAGGACCTGCCCCAGCAGCAATTGAGCACGAAAGTCGTCTCGAAGCGATTCGGAGTCAGGTTGCCCAAAAAGCTGGAGAATTTGCTCTTAGGGCACAGATTGCGTTTCATGGTGTAGCGGAGGGTATTGCAAGACATCGCCAAGAATCTGCCGCCGATGTTATGGAAGAAATGGACCATAAAGAGGCCCTTTATCAACACCTAGGGATACTAGCTACATCGATAGGCAGAGAACTACCTGCAGACACCGGAGTAGTGCACAGAGATCCGGAGGGTGGACCACCAAGACCCAGGACGATGGCTGAAAGAATAATGGATAAAAGAATAAATAAACGAGAAGAGAAAACTCGCAGGGCTCATATCTACAACTATGGACTAGAAAAGACCTATGGTGGTAATTTTGGATTTGAGAGTAAACGCAGCAAACGATCTGCGGAAAGAGCCATAAACAAGCGCGCAAAACGCGAAGGCCTAACAGAGCGAGAAAGAATTCAGCTTGTAAGAAATCGAACTATTGAACGTCCTCCTACGCCTGACCAAAAAAGAACACGCAAAAATCTGCTTAGGGCAGCCGAGGGTCGAAGATTTTCTATGGGCGCCGGTGGCCTAGAGCGTGTAGTGGATCAACCTATCCTTAGTCGTCACAGACGAGGTCGCCAACAGCGTGCCATTGGACGCATAAAGACAAACTATAGTCGTGCTCAAAACCACGCCCAGCGCCGAGAAGAATTAGAACGCGAACTAGCATCATAGCTTGGCGGGGTCTTTACTAAGTAGTTACTAGCCACTAGTATATCTAGGTAATGGCTACTTATAAGGTTCTACAGGACATCGAGGCTGAGGACAAGTTTGTCGGGCCGTTAACGCTCAAGCAATTTATATTCTTGGGAGTGACGGCCTTGTGTATTTACATCAGCTTTTTTGCATGGAGCAAGGGCGCATGGTTTGTGGGCCTCATGCTGTCCCCAATCATAATAATTGGTGGTTTTTTGGGCTTCCCCTGGGGGAGAGACCAACCTACAGAGGTGTGGCTGCTGGCTAAACTGCGCTTTTTCCTAAAGCCTCGTAAGCGCATCTGGGATCAAACTGGGATGAGTGAGTTGGTTAAAATAACCGTGCCAAAAAAGGTGATAGAAAACTTCTCTAACAACCTAACTCAAACTGAGGTAAAAAGCCGCTTGCAGGCCTTGGCCGAGACTATAGATAGTCGTGGTTGGGCTGTAAAGAATGTGAACATAAACATGTCTACTCAACCGGCATTTGCCGGCGCTGGAGCATCTACCGACCGACTGGTAGATGCATCTACATTGCCGCAAATTAGCACTATGGCAGCCCCGCAAATTAGCGAATCGGACGACATTTTTGATAACGCCCATGCCAGCCAGATAACGTCGCAAATAGCACAATCTGCTCAAGCCCACAAAGACGACATACGGCAAACCACACAGAGAGCAGCTGCACCGCAGCAAGATACCACACCCGCGCCAGACTTCTGGTTCATGAATCAACCCGACCCAAGCTCCATACCAAAGGGGCAGGCAGCATTTGTCCCCCAAAGCGTACGACCTCATAGCAGTAACAACGGCATACTTATTGGCAAGCAGCCCGAGGATGTATCGCCGGAAGCTCAAGCAGCTTTACTAGAGAAGGTTCACCATAAAAAGGCCGAACCAGACGCCAACTTTAGCTATCGTCGTAAAGTAATACCCGACAGTCAAAAACCAGCCACTAAGCCAGCCGCGCCACCACTGACAAACACCGGCAATCCTGCTATACTGGACCTTGCCAGAGACAACAATCGTAATGTCAGCAGCCTAGCCCGAGAGGCAGAGCGTATAGACAAGCGTCAGGACCTACCGGACGACGAGATTGTTATTTCGTTGCATTAATCAACAATCTGTAAGGGGTGGGAACTAAAGGGTAATGGATCCAGCATCGCCGTATCAGCAACAGCCGTCGCAACCAACCGGTGCCGGTGCATACCCAAACTCTTTCGGCGCTGCTCCAGCCGCGCCTCCTCCAGCCGGCATGGGTGTAATGCCCTCGCAACAAGCTACTCCTCCAGGCAGCCAGGTGGTCAATGTCGCTCCGCCGTCTAACCCCAACAGCACCCAAAACACTCTGCAGATAGCTGAGATCCGTGACGGCATAGTAATCATGAACGATGGCAGCTTTAGATCGGTGATTATGGTTAAGTCAATTAACTTCGACTTAATGAGCCCGCAAGAGCGCGAAGCAGTTGAGTTTAGCTACCAAGGCTTCTTGAACTCTTTATACTTCCCAATTCAGATAACCATACGTTCGCAAAAGGTCGATCTCGGCCCATATATTCAGAAGCTCGACAAAATTCGCTCTGAGCACGACAACATGCTTTTAGCTTTGTTAATGGAAGATTATATAGGCTACATGGATCAACTAAGTGTCCAGACTAATATTATGGATAAAAAATTCTATGTCGTAATCCCATACTTCCCGGTGGCCGACGCCCAAAAAGCGCTAGAAGAAAGTAAAAAGTTGGCCTCTGGAATTGGCGCACTTTTTAGTAAAAAGCCCGACCAGCAAGTGACCATTAATGAGCCAGACCTAGTTAAGGCCAAGGATGAACTACGTAACCGAGTGCAAGCTGTACTTGGAGGCTTAATGCAATGTAGTATCCAGGGCCTACCCTTAGATACTCAAGAATTGATAGAACTATATTACGATGTTTACAACCCAGATACTGCCACCCGACAAGAGCTCAAGAACTTTGACGACCTAACAGTACCTGTAGTAACCAAGGGCCAGGGCCAAGCCCCACAGCCAAAATTAGATATGGAGCTAAAATAATGGCCTTTGGTAAAAAACAAGCGCCCCTGGACCCAGTTGCATTAGCTCAGCAACAACGCTTGCGCGAGCAGCAAGAAGTCAACATGGCCTTCCAAAAAGGCGTGACAGCCCTACGCGATTTTATCGCTCCTAGCTCGATTGTTTTTGATAATGCATATTTCCACATCGGCACCCGCTTGGCCCGAACTTTTTATGTGTACGGCTACCCACGCCAGGTTTTCACCGGCTGGTTAAGCGGCATGGTCAACTTGGACGAAGTCATGGACCTGTCTATCTACATCTACCCAGTAGAGAGCCAGGTCGTGCTGGAAAACCTCAAAAAGAAAGTTACCCAGCTTGAAGCCGGAATCCAGATAGATGCCGAAAAGGGTCGAATCCGTGACCCGGGCAAACAGGCAGCCATACAAGATGCCGAAGAAATGCGCGATAAATTGCAGGTGGGCGAGGAGCGATTCTTCCGGTTTGGAATGTACTTCACACTCTATGCCAGCAGCATGGACGAGCTAGAGTTCGTTACCCATAAAGTAGAGTCGTTGTTGGGCCAACAGCTAGTCTATTCTAAGGCCGCTACATCCCAACAAGAACAGGGACTAAACAGTACCGTGCCTCAATTTACCGATCAGCTGCAAATACGACGTAATATGAACACCGGCGCAATTAGCACTACATTCCCATTCACAAGTGCCGATCTTAGCCAGGACAATGGAATCTTGTACGGCATAAATATGCATAATTCGGGGTTGGTAATTTTTGACCGTTTTAGTTTAGAAAACAGTAACTCGGTTGTATTTGCTAAGTCTGGTGCTGGTAAATCTTTTGCGGTTAAGCTAGAGGCCTTACGAAGCATGATGTTTGGTACCGAAATATTCATCATCGACCCAGAAAACGAATACCAACGCATGTGTGATGCTGTCGGCGGAGCATATGTAAGACTAAGTCTTAGCTCGGCCACCCGAATAAATCCTTTTGACCTGCCCAAGGTTGTGGATGCCGAAGAAGCTGACAACGCCCTGCGTAGCAACATAATTACTCTGCACGGCCTACTTCGCTTAATGATGGGTGGTGCACAATCACAGATGGTTGGCGGCGGCGTGGCCACCATGCCGGCACTTAGCCCAGTAGAAGAATCTGACCTTGATGCAGCCCTAATCGAAACTTACGCCAAAGCAGGAATAACTAATGATCCTTTAACCCATACAACTATTCCACCGACCATAGCTGACCTATATGATACTTTGTTACACATGGGTGGTACCGGCCCACAACTGGCTCAGCGCTTGCGCAAATATACCACCGGTACTTTTGCGGGTATATTCAGCCAGCAGTCAAATACCGACATCAATAATCCGTTGGTAGTGTTCAATATTCGAGACCTAGAGGATGAACTGCGCCCGGTGGCCATGTACATCGTACTAAATTACATTTGGAACAAAACCAAGAGCGACCAAAAGAAGCGAATATTGATCGTTGATGAGGCTTGGCAGTTGATGAAATACGAAGACTCGGCCAACTTTTTGTTCAGTCTAGCCAAGCGTGCTCGTAAGTATAACCTGGGTATCACTACAATCAGTCAAGACGTGGAAGATTTTATGGGTAGTCGCATGGGTCGCGCAATTGTGGCTAATGCCAGCATGCAGTTATTACTCAAACAGTCTAGCTCTGCTGTTGATGTTCTGAGTGAAGTATTTAAGCTCACTAGCGAAGAGAAGAAACGTCTTGCCCAGTTCCCGGTAGGTCAGGGGCTATTCTTTGCTGGCCAAAGCCACGTACACATCCAAATTGCAGCCAGCCCAACCGAAACGGGTTTGATTACGACTAACCCTCAGCAGACTCAGCAAATACAGCAAGGCGAACTTAACCAGCCACAAGGCACCATAGACCTTTCTAACAGATTAACTCCTGGGGTTTAAATAGAATATGGTAGTTGATCTAGATGACAAAGAAAGAATATACGACGACGGTTCGCCAGCCTGGCGAACTAATCTTCATGACGATGAGCTAGAGGCAGCCTATGACGCACCATCTGCCACTGACGATGACCTACCAGACGGACACCCAGACAAGGGTAAATCGGCCACAACAAGTGAGATAGCTGGTGCTGAAGCCAGTCCGTCTGACGCACCCAAAGACGATGACACAATTGGTGGTGGATATAATGCAAACGATTCATCTTTACTATCGCGTGCCAAGGGTTTTGCAAAAAGAAATAAAAAAGGTATTGGTCTGGGAGTTGGTATTGGTGGGGGTATAAGTGCCGTTATGGTGTCTTTGTTTATGTCCTTGGTACCTTTAAAGGTCAATCATATACTGGAAAATCTTAAACATAAATACCAAGATCGCGCTCAAAATGCTGTGTCGCGACGCATGGAAAAGCATTTTGAAATGTACATGCAAAAACACGTGTTTAAAGGCATGAAGCTAGGTGGCATTTGTAGCGACACAAAAACCATAGATAAGACCTGTATTAGCGCTATAGACGGGCAAGACAATTATGCGAAAAGGATGTATCGAGGATGGAAAGAGGGCAGGCTGGAGAATAAATTAGCCACCAAATACGGCATAGAGTTTAAGTACGAGAATAAGCAATTTTTCATGAAAACATCCAATCTTGAGGGCCCTGTGCTTGCTACCGACTTCGCCGAAGGCAGGCAATCTCTGGCGGACTTCGAAAAGGTCAGTGGATCCAAATTAAGAGACAAGGTAGATGAGGCGCTAGATGGAGAATCGCACTTTAAGGGCTTAATAGTGCGGTTACGTATCATGAGACTATTAAAAAACAAATATAAGAATACAAAATATTGCATGGTTGTTTGTAAGGTACAAGACAAAAAGGCTCAGATTGCCGCATGGAAAGACGGCCTTAAAAGTAAGGCGATTAGCAAAGTAATATTCTCTGATATAGTCCAAAATCACTCAGGCATAATGAGTGTTGCTCTGGGTTGTATAGTCGACCCAAGTTGCTCTAGCGACTCGCCATCAAATGC
>CAYXYR010000049.1:0-7673 GCA_964469435.1 uncultured Candidatus Saccharibacteria bacterium
GCATATGACTCCCGGCCATGTACAACCATGTCGATAGGCTTAGACTTGTGGCCGGTATTTTTATCTATAAAAATTATAGAATGAACAGCATAACCGTCGCGCGATGAATGAGGAATTTTGTACTGCGCGCTTGTTTTAGCAAAATCTCTAACCGATTCTATAGATGAATGGTCAACACCCAACATGTCGGCTATTTTCTTTGCGGTTTGGGATACATCTTTTTTTGCCTCTTGGTGATGCTCCACAATTTTGGGTTGCCAGCCCTGATATTCATTTTTAGCAAGCAGGCGAATAAGGTTCATATATCGAATAACTTCTAATGATGAATTTGGTGCAGTAATGAATATAAAGTTGTCTGGCACTATATTGCTGGTGTCTATGTCGCTACTTAGAAAAATTAATGCCGCTTCAGTAGTTCGACAATAGTCTACCGCAATATCTAACGAGTCGCCAACTTTGCGGCAATAGACCAAAACATCAGCCTGCTCTGGAGCACTTACTGCCCGAACTTGTAAATTTTTGATTCTGTGTTTGTAATTTACAATTGCACTGGCTAATCTACCGATTCCTTTTGCGGGATCAGAACGATCGCCCATAACCTCTAAATATCTTTGGCTGTCGCCTGCCGATAATATATAAGTTGGCTTAGCACTAAAAGTACTTATATTCATGGGCTTATTGTATCAGCAACAAATATCGAGAATGTTTGTAAGATTTGCTATCCCGCCACTAGACTATCTAGAGCTTTCTCAATTGCCTGAGCCGAATGTCGGACTGAGCCTTCCCCATCAACTTTCAACACATCATAACCATGCCCCTCAAAACTGGCAAAATCACTTACAAATCTATCAAAGATTGTGTCACTAGGTCCATGACCACCTGTATGTTTTCGGTGAGTCACTCTTTGACTTGCAACCTTAGGGTCAACTTCTACTTCAACCACCAAAATCGCAATATCGCAGTTGTGGCTAATGGCGTGATCGGTAAGTCGTTTAGTGACTTTGTCGAATATTTCTAAACTAGTGAAAGGTTGGTTCCAAATTATTATCTTACCGTCCTCTATAGCTTTGTATGCCTTGGCGCGCAAGAAGCGATAGGCATGTAACTTTGGGTCTACACCCTCCTGCGCTAGAGATCTTGTGTGCTCTGTATATTCATGGCTTGTATAATCCGTTGCGTCCGGATCCAATACTACAAGTTTGTCGTGGTCGATAATTTTCTGCAGCTCGGCGGCTAGGTAGGACTTGCCGCTGCCTGGTATGCCCCGGATAAATACAACTACCGATTTAGTACCTTTTATTGTCTGCTCTTTCATAACAACCTGTTGTTAGTAACCTCTAAATAGTAGCACCTTAGCGGCTAGGTTTATACTTTGGGCTAGTAACAATGTGCTAAACTAGACTTAATAACCAGTAAATAAAAACATGTATACCGACCAACAATTTATTAATCACATCACGCGCATTTTGCTGCTAAGCGTTTTATCTTTTTTGGTAGCGATGTTACTAACGCCCGTTTATACGCATTTTGCTTACAAGCACAAACTATGGAAACGCCACCGTACCCACTCGACAACTGGCGAGCAGCTAGAAGTTATCAGCCGACTAAGAATCAAACGGAATGTTCCTCTGATGGCCGGGCTTATTATGCTGGCCGCAATTACCTTTGCAACCGTGTTGTTCAATCTAAACCGTAACCAAACTTGGCTGCCTTTGGCTGCACTTCTGGGTGGTGGGGCTGTGGGCTTGATCGACGACATAATCAACATTGTTGGCGGTGGCGGTAATGTAGCCGGACTTCGCGCTCCAATCAAATTTGGCATGATCAGCATGGTGGCAGTAGTGACGGCTTGGTTTTTCTACTTTAAATTAGGATTTGCCAGTCTTCATTTGCCTATATTCGGTGATGTACGCTTAGGGTGGCTGATGATACCAATATTTATTTTGGTGGTTATCAGCACTAGCAACGCCGTCAATATAAGCGACGGCATGGACGGTTTGGCTGGCGGGTTACTGATTAGTGCCTACACGGCCTTTGGTGTAATTGCCGCCCTACAAGGCAACTTTGGCATTGCCGGCTTCTGTATGACGGTTGTTGGAGCACTATTGTCTTATGTATGGTTCAACATACCACCGGCTCGATTTTTTATGGGTGACGTTGGTTCGTTTGCACTCGGTACTGCCCTGGGCGTAGTGGCTATGCTAACTAACACCCTAATGTTATTGCCCGTTATTGGCTTAGTATTTGTTGCCGAGGCTGGATCTAGTTTGCTGCAAATTACATCCAAAAAACTATTTAGCCACAAAATTTTTATTGCCGCCCCGGTTCATCATCATTTTGAGGCTCAAGGCTGGCCCAAAACCAAAGTGGCTATGCGCTTTTGGGTTGTTGGACAAGTCTGCGCAGCTGTTGGCGTAGTACTAGCCTTGCTTGGCCATTACATCCACTAAGATCGAGTCTGTTTCTTGCGGCGCCAAGTAGTATAACGAAAGTTGATGCCATTTTCGGTCATCATTTCGCTCTGGCCTGCAAGTTCAAATTTATCGCTGTATTCTGGAAAGAATTTAGTGCAATCAAAATCTTGGTCGACTAACGTTAAGTACAGCTCATCAGCCAAATCTATAATCGAGTTATATAGACCAGCACCACCAATAACCCAAATATCTTCTTTGGATTGCTGCATAAATTTTCTTGGATCAGCTATTGGCTCAAATCCAGGTCGCAGCAGGTCGGTGCTGTTAGTAACTACATAGTCTGGTAATTTGCCGACTGGTTTGCGGGTTTCATTGTAGGTACCACGCCCCATGACTACCACATGCCCCGCTACACGCTCGCGATAATACTGGCGATCGCTAGGCAAATCCCATGGTATACCGTGATCATTAGCAATACCTCGTTTTTTGTCTATTGCAGCAATAAACCTTATCATGCATTTACTGTAGCATGCTGAGCGAGCACCAAAGGGCGAATCGCATTAATCAAATATAGCGATCCTGTGACTAAAAGGTAGTTATCGGCACTGATCAGTTCGGCGTAGGCCGACTCGACCGATCTGGCAGTTATGAAATTGGCAAAACCATAGGCCTTACAACCAGCAACGATGCCATTTAGATTAGCTGTTGCTTTAGGTTCATCCTGATTCGCCCTGAAGGCGGTAATAATCAGCCTATTTGTTATAGGTAATAACTCGCTGATAATTTGGTCGGTTTTTTGATCGTTTGCTGCACTAATGCCTAGAACAACATTAAATTTTGTATTAGGGAATCGAGCAGATAAGCTTTTTGCCAACGTAGCCATTTTTTGACCATTATGGGCTCCGTCCATAACAAGAGTTTTATTTCCATGCTTAATAATCTCCATGCGACCAGGTACCAAAAGCTGTTGACTGTCTTTTGTATCTTGCTCGTTTAGACTAACCAGGCCGTCACGCTCGGCAACAATATCAAACACTGTTTTTGCCAAATTCCAATTGCGTTGTTGAAAGAGCGGCATAGTACTGACACTGTCTAGTATTGGCTCGTCGGCCAGTTTAAGTATGGCTTGTTTCTGTTTACAGACCCGCTGAATAACATCATATACTTCTGGACCCTGCCGGTAGCAAACTACGCAGTTATTAGGCTGAATAATGCCGGCTTTTTGGGTGGTGATTTCTGGCAAGGTATTGCCTAACAGGCGTACATGGTCTAGGCCAATATCAGTAATAACACATAGTTTGTCGGCTCGATCGATAACGTTGGTACCATCTAACAAGCCGCCTAAACCAACCTCTACGACCGCATAATCTACGTTTTGTCGATCAAACTCCCAAAATGCAAAAGCCACTAGCAGTTCATAGTAGCTAGGGTTGATGCTTAACTTGTTAATAATTTTCAGGAATATGTCTAGCTCGCTGCAAAATTTAGCCTCAGCCAAAGAAAGCCCATTTATCTGCACTCGCTCGTTTACCTCGGTAACGTGCGGTGAAACGGTTAGCCCAACTTTAGCACCAGCACGACGTAACATGTCGGCGATATAATAGGCAGTGGATGTTTTGCCGGAAGTACCTGCTACATGGACAACTTTGTAGTTATTTTGTGGGTTACCGAGCGCCGACATCATTGCCAGCATAGTATCTAAGCTGTAGCCGTCAGGACTTTTCGCCGGCACATAACTTTTAAGTATTTTATAAGCCTGTTGTAAATCAGTAATTGGCATGATTGGTATTGTACTCTCTTACTTGTCGATAACCGTAAACGATATATCATAGTTACATGACAGGAAGAACTCACGACCTAGCCGCCTTAACCCTGTTAGGGGCGGCAGTCGCCCTTCACCCCCCTGCCAGCATTACACTCGGCACGGCTGTAGCCGCATTTTTGGCTAATCAAATTGGTGGCATTTTCCCTGACATAGATCAACCAACCGCTCCATTTTGGCGTAATTTACCAGTTGGCAATTTGTTTGGCAAGCTATTTGGCAAGGCATCGGGCGGCCACCGTTTTTTGACCCACTCGCTTATTGGCTTAGTTGGCAGCGGGATTCTGGCGCGTCTGTTTTTGCAGTTCATTCACCCCCTCATGCCAAAAATTAATGTTGGCATAGTTTGGTGGGCTTTTATGATCGGTGTTTTTAGCCATCTGCTTATGGATAGCCTTACCGAGGAGGGCGTGCCTTGGCTACTGCCTCTGCCGTTTAAGATTGGTTTTCCACCGATAAAAAAATGGCGCATCAAGACCGGGCATTGGTTCGAAAAATTGATTATATTCCCAGGCTTACTACTTTGTGATCTTTTATTGATTCAAACCAATTATTCTGCGATTCTAGAATACCTCAGGAACAGATTGACCCACTAATTACCAAACCTTGTAGATATTTCTACGGGAGTTTCGACGCCAGCATTCTTTCTTATTGTCAGGCATTGGTCGGAAGCCTGTTGAAATGTATTACATATGTCTGGGCGATCTGGGTCTTCGTGAGCCTCGCATTGGTACCAACCATCACGCAAGACTAAATTACCACAATCCGACACAAGCCGATAAAACCCCTGCCCTTTTTCAAGTCGATTTGAATAGATTAGTGCCTGACGTTGTTCGTCGTCATTGGGGACGACCTTCCTACCCAGCTTGGCCCAGTCTCTATTTGGTGAGGCTTCGAGTACGGCTTGCATTTCAGTACCGCCAGCCTGCATCCAGGCAGCTTCTTCGGAATCAATTGATATTATTATTCCTGCTCGGCAGCAGGCACCTACGCAAGACTGGCAAATGTTTTCTTGGGCTTCCATGTGAGATGGGGTTATATCGTATTTATGCTTTAAAATACTTGCAAAATTATTTATTTCTGGTATTATATCATACTTATGCAACAGAACCCCATGGAATCTAACAACCCCAATATGGACCGACGCGCCTTTTTGTCTGGCGCACTTGCTCTAGGAGTAGCGGTACTAGCTGGCTGTAGCACAACACCGGATAGCCCAAGTAGACGACACCAAATTGAACCTGTTGAAGGCGACCCTTTATGTCAAAATTTGGACAGACTGGAATTGCACCGAGACTCTTCGCAATATCCTGACATTTTCGCTAATGACGATGCTCTGGCCGTTGCCGAAGAACTACACGTAAACTCTGGTAGCTACTTTAGTCTTAATCCTGAGGCTATTAAAGCTATAAACGACGATGGTGGCTTTTTAGACAAGCATTGGCTATCACCAACGCTACCTCCTGCTGTAACTAAATATAGCGAAGCAATTATTGATGCGGCTAATGAATTTGATATTCCGCCTAACTTATTGGGCATACTGGCAACTATAGAGTCTGCCGGTAAGACTTCTGCAGCATCTGGCGCCGATGCCCACGGCATAGTACAGGTAGTTCCTGTTTATCATCGAGATCGTATCGATAGCTTAACTGGCAAGAACTTCAGCTCCGACGAAGAGCGAAGCGCCTTCTTAGGCCAAAACCCAGAACAATGTTTGCGTATTGGGGCTTCTTACTATGCAGAGTGTATTGACGCAGCTCGCAAACAAATGCCTGGTCTACGTAAAGACAGCTTAGTTGTGTATGCTCGTGCAGCCGCTGCCTACAATGGTGGTGGTGCTAATGCGGGCAAACCATTTGAGCGCTTGCCGCTAGAGTCTAAGCTTTACGTCAACCACGTTGCCAGACTAATAATCGATGTAGCGATTGCCCACAAGCTAAAGTCTAACGGCATAAGTAATGATGGCATCCTACTTTCTATGCAATCTACTGATGTTAATGCCCGCGCATATGCTTACAATAACTACCCAAGAGGCCGGGACTTTAGTCGCTATGAGCGCTCGGCCGATCTATGCGGTAAGCCAGAACCCGGTATAGACCCAACCACCGGTGACTATCTGGGTGATGATGCCAAAAAAGTATACGAAGATTACTTAAACTTTCTTAAGAACTGTTCGGGCACATATTCTGCGCCGGCTGCACCAGGTTTACGAATCTGGCTTGCGGGTGGTGGCGATAGCTTATTCTTAAGCGTCCCCGAAAACGCCAACTGGCACCTCTAAGCTAAATCAACAATGTAAATTTGGTTACGAAAAAATGCGTTGTAGCCAGACTGCCCAGAAGGCGCCAAAACCAATTCTGGGCTGTCTGCCGAAGCAAAGCGTGCCAGGCGTAACTCGTCACCGACTGCCATAGTCTGCCGTAAATTTGCGATTGATCTAGCTGTTGCCGACAAGTCCAGACAATACCCTAAAGAAAGTCTATCACCAGAGAATGCCGATAGATCGGTCAGGGATTTAGCATGATGCACTAGAAAAGCCAGCACCGCATCTACATAAGTTTGGTCCGGCTCTTTTAGTAAGTCAGCCGAAAAAGCATCCGGGATAACATTGGTAGAGATTTTTGTGTCAATTGTCACGGGCAGGTCTTCTTCTGGCCAAGACATCATTACCGCAACAGCGCCAACTTGCCGTTGTCGTTCTGGGCCCAATTGCCTATATCTATCAACGATATCGCCCCGCACTGCTTGGTGTGCTTCCAGTGCATCGCTCGCCCAATCAAACGTAATCAGCTCCAATGCTTCTCTGGGCAAGTGTTGGTTATCAAAAGGGTTCGTGCCTTCCATAGATGAGCCCATTGTAAGCGAGTTCACGTTTCATGCAAGCACTAGCGGACAATCTAATATCCGAGTTCGAGATACTTTTCGTCTCCTAATACAGACTTTTTGATTACATTTAGAAAGTCGTCGATAATGTCATTTGGCAAATCATCTAGGTCTACCCATACAAGTTCGCTACATTTACTGGGCTCAGCATTATAAAACTGATAGCCTTTGTCGCGTATGGCAAATTCATAGGCAACATATTCTGTTGGTTCATTATTTCGAGCCGCGACGCAAATGAACTCCAAGTCTTCGGCACGAACATCTACTCCCAGCTCTTCTTTAATCTCTCTAACCATGGCAATTGTGGGAGTCTCGCCCTTTTCGACATGGCCGCCAGGAGGGCAAAGCATCCCATCCATCCACCCAGTATTTACCCGCCTACCCAGAAGCAGCTTATTACCAGCAATGATCGATACATTCACTGAAGGAAGCACTACATGTTTCATTGGTTCAGTGTAACAAAAAACAGAGATGGCATCATCTCTGTTTGTATTTTCCTTGGTACACCGGGAGGGATTCGAACCCCCGACCCTCTGTTCCGAAGACAGATGCTC
>CAYXYR010000050.1:0-7318 GCA_964469435.1 uncultured Candidatus Saccharibacteria bacterium
CATCCTCAAGGTAAGCAAAAAAATCCTCATCAAATAATCCAACATCTTGGAATAATTGTGCTCTATACAAACTAGCCCCACCACTAGCAGCAAATACCTGCTCAGTCTTGTCGTACTGCCCTTTATCTAGTTCGTTCCTGCCTCTTGGAAATGGCATACCCCATATTGAATAAAAGTCTCCTGTGCTATCGAGATGTTTTTTGTCGATACGCTTAAATTTGCCAGTAATTATTCCTGCCTCAGGATTTAATTTAGCAACTTTTAGTAATTGCTCGAGCCATTGCTTATCCGCTATAGCGTCGTTATTGAACAAGGCAACAAAATCTGCATTTTGGTCCATAGCATACTTAATACCTGTGTTGACACCCCCTGCAAACCCTGTGTTTACAGGGAGCTTTATAAGCTGAACATCTTGGAATTGATTCTCGATAATCTTAATAGAATTATCTGTTGAGCCGTTATCAACCACAACAATTTGATGCTTTACAGTTTGCTTTTGCAAAGATTTTAAGCACTCAGCAATCAAGTCGTCGCCGTTCCAGTTGGGTATTACAACAAATATCTTTTTCATAACCATCACACCTATCTTATAATATATACACAGTAATCTATGATGAAAAAATTGTTTTCAAAGCAAAACAGGGCACTTTTATCTGAGCTGGTTCGTACTGACTTTAAGCTAAGATACCAAGGTTCCGTACTGGGCTATGCATGGTCTTTGCTAAGGCCTTTGCTGCTTTTTGTAATCTTGTATATCGTTTTTGTTAAGTTCTTAAAGCTAGGCACTGAGGTACCACATTTTCCTGTTTATCTATTGCTCGGCTTGGTTATATGGAACTTCTTTGCAGAAATGACTAGCCAAAGTCTTGGCTCGATTGTCGGCCGTGGCGATCTTATACGCAAAATACGCATTCCTCGTTGGATGATTGTCATCTCAAGTAGTGTTTCGGCTCTCATAAACCTAGCCTTAACACTTATAGTAATCGTCATGTTCATGGTTATTAACCACGTAGACCTTATGCGATCTGCAGTTTTTTTTCCATTTATCTTGCTTCAACTCTATCTGCTTGCGCTCGGAATATCGCTTATCTTGGCAACTTTGTTTGTAAAATACCGAGACATGAGCTATATCTGGGAAGTGATCATGCAGGCCGGCTTCTACGCCACACCGATAATCTACCCAATCTCTAAGATAACCAACACACAGTATCAAAAAATACTTATATTGAACCCTGTAGCAACTGCAGTGCAGGATGCTCGTTATAGTCTAGTAACACACTCCACAGTCACCATAGACAGCCTATTTGTTAACCATTATGCTCGCTTAATTCCTTACAGCATAACAATTTTACTAGTGTTTATCGGCATTCTCTATTTTAAACGAAGTGCACCCCACTTTGCGGAGGATCTCTGAATGGGTGTTGCAATTGAAGTAAAGAGCGTTAGTAAGACTTTTAGGCTGCCCCACCAAAAACAGAACAGCATCAAGGGGCTGTTTGTTAATATGTTTACGAACAAACGAACATATGAACGACAACAAGTTCTACGAAATATTTCGTTTGAAGTACAACAGGGTGAGTTCTTTGGAATTGTTGGTCGCAACGGTAGTGGTAAAAGTACACTCCTCAAGATACTGGCTGGAATCTACGAGCCAAATGAAGGGCATGTTACGGTCAATGGCAGACTAACGCCTTTTATCGAACTTGGTGTTGGGTTTAACCCAAACCTGACTGGTCGTGAAAATGTGTATTTAAATGGTGCGCTCCTAGGCTTTAGTCGTAAGGAAATGGATGCAATGTATGACGAGATTGTTGATTTCGCTGAACTCCATAAGTTTATGGACCAGAAGCTAAAGAACTACTCGTCTGGTATGCAAGTGCGTTTAGCGTTCTCGATTGCTATACGATCCAAGAGTGATATTTTGCTTATCGACGAAGTTCTAGCAGTAGGCGATACGTCCTTTCAACGTAAGTGTTATGAAATCTTTACAGCACTTAAGAAGGAAGGGCGAACCATCGTGTTTGTTACCCATGACATGTCTGCCGTGGAGCGTTTTTGCGACAAGGTTTTGGTCGTGCACAAGAGTCGCTCAGAGGGTGTTCACAAACCGGGTGAAGCAAGTGCAATCTACGATAAACTTAATGCTAGTAACACAGCTAAGGCTGGTGGAGAGGATATCACCGAGCAACCAAAACGTTGGGGTAACGGCAAAGTTATGGTTGATACGATCACCTTCCGTTCAGACAAAAAGTTCCTCGCGGATAACACCTTGAATATGGGCGATCCATTGTCTATCGACTTCACGTTTAAGTCAGAAGATAAACCTGAAGATATCATTATTGGTCTCAATATTACTGACATGTACGGTGTAAATATATCCGGCCCTAATAGCGGTAATATAGTTGCGAACAGCTCAGATAAGGTGACTTACACTGTTGATAAGCTGCCACTTATACCGGGTGAATATAAAATGACCGTCGCTGTATACGATAAGAACTTGGTGCATGAATTTGATCACCTAGACCGTTATTACACTATCAAGGTTATATCGGACGTTCACAACCTATTTGGTAAAGTAAACCTATTCGGAAAATGGTCAGCAAAATGACAAACGTTAAAGCACAAGAGCTACCGTTTGATCAGTATAGCCGCCAAGCAATTGTTAAAAACGTTGTCGACACCGCCATTAGGACACAAAGTAAAGAGAACTCACTTAAAGTAATTGACCTTGGTGGCCACAAGGGTCATACGGGTGACTTCCTTTCAAATGATACTGTTACAATCCTAGATGTTTTTGACGAAGTGTACGATGGTTATATAAAGGGCGATGCTACTAAAATGACATATCCAGACGATTTCTATGATGTAGCTGTAAGTTTTGACACCTTTGAGCATATTCAAAAAGATTTACGAAAAGAATTCGTTGCTGAAGCTACTCGGGTGTCAAAGTATGCAGCGATTATTGCCGCACCGTTCGAGGATGATCGAGGGAACGTTGGTTACGCTGAGATAAAAGCCAATGATATATACAAAAAGGTAAAAGGGGAGGATCACCCCTGGCTAGAAGAACATATTGAGTACGGTTTGCCCAACCAGAAGCTCATTGAGCAATATATTGACGAACTAGGTCTACAGTTTGTTAAAGTGCCTTCAAACAGCCTTGTGCTATGGTTTATGACACAAACACTGATGTTTGCGGGCGCCTCATTCAACCATGACATCAAAGAAGTTGTAGATGTCAGCCGATTCTATAACACACACCTAGAGGATGTTGAGACGGCCGATGGACCACACTATCGTTACATATACGTTATTAGTAGTAATTCCAAGGTGATCAGCGCTGTAAAGAAGCTAGTGCCAAAAGACGCAACAAACACATGCAAAGATGTGAAGGTGATCATAGATTACCTTTCTAAGATAAGTGAAGCTTACATAGGCATGGTAAGGGGCCTACAAGAAGACGTTGCCTATCTACAAGCCCGCGAGGCTCACCTTCAAGGTGCACATGATGAGGTTGCTACTCATGCCCAAGAACTCGAGAATCATATCAAAGCAATTCATAAGTCACCAAGTTGGCGCTTAGCCCATCCAATTAAAACTGTTCGCAATAATAATCACAAAGACTAACCTTGCACTAGGAAGGTAATACGCCCTTTTTCTGCTTAAGATAGCGTTTAATAAATACCAAGTTAGATTTGTCACGACTCTTTAGATACAACGCGAGCGAATTCCCAATGAGGACAAGTTGCACTAACAGGCTGCTAACAGGCTTATGTTTTACAAAGAAGGTTCGCATGCTGACATAAAAGGTTACGGCCTTATCTAAACTCTGCCATTTTGAGAACGAAACTCCACCTTCGTGAACAACCTTTGCTGGAGCACAAAACCACAGTTTATAACCGTTTTTTCGGGCACGGTAACACCACTCGACATCCTCGAACCAGATAGCAAAATCTTCATCAAGCAGACCAATATCTTCGAGTACAGCTCTTGGCACAAGCAAGCAGGCACCAGGAATTTGTTCTACGGTGCGACTTTCGTCATGGATTGTCTCTTGGTAAAAATGATTAACAAAAAATGGTCTTTTTATGAAGAAGGGTCTCAGGAATGTAGAGAAAAACATCACACTATACCACGAAGGTGCTTTTAGATAATATCCGCCAGTTGTGGACTTACCACCCTCGTCGAACATACTTGGTCCAACAGCACCAATATCTTCGTTCTGATCAAGGTCTGTCATCATGAACTTAAGCGATTCTTTATCCATCATGGCATCTGGATTTAGGATAAGGATATCCGTCGCTTCTAGTTCAAAAAGTCGCTTAATTCCCTGATTAACTGCAATTGAAAAACCTCTGTTATCTTTGTTGGCAATACATTCGACTTTCAAAGACTTACATAGCTTTACCGAATTGTCTTTAGAATTGTTGTCTACAACCACAACGTTACCGTCAACACCAGCCTTAGTAATGGCGGCCTGTGCTTTGGAGACGCATTCTTTTAGCTCATTAGCAGAGTTATAACTAACGACGACAATACCTACGTTATGTTTCATCGAATCCCCTTATGCCAAACCCGTTTAATATTGAGCTTCACTTTATTATATATTGTACCGAATTGCCCAGAACTTATTAGTCGTGCGGAGGCAAGTATCTTCTCTAGGAGTTTAGAGTGCTTACTCAAAGCATCAAGTTTAGTAACGGTAATATAGCGGATGTCTTTAACTGCCTGAAGGGGTGTACGCCTATGACCGAACGTAATCATGGCATAGAGCGACGAATATAGCTTGTGACGGCGGTTATATAGTGCCGGGTGCAGTGTCTCTATCTCGAGCTTGGCGTGCTCAAGCTTTGATTGGGCGTCGAGGTCGCGACTGGCACCTTCATGCCGTCGGTAGTAGAACAAAGGCTTGGGCACGTAGTAAAAACGAGCGTTTATTTCGGCTAATGCTACATAAAGCTCCCAATCTTCATATCCAAAGTTGAATTCTTGTTTATAGCCACCAGTTTGCACAAGCAGGGCTCGACGAATAAGCGCGCTATTATGGACATAATTACCCTTCATGAGTGAGCTCTTGCTATATGGCCGCGAGGTAAATGTACCCGTTTCGGCACCAATAAACTCCATGGAAGTGTATACAACGTCGGCGTGATGTAAGCGTGCTTCTCTGGCAAGGGTTTCAAGGTATGTTTCGTCGAGTACGTCATCGGCGTCAAAGAAGACTATCCAGTCGCCGGTTGCCATATCAAGGCCACGGTTCTTTGTTTTTATCACGCCAACATTCTTTTGGCTGATAACCGTAACGTCGTTCTTGTACTTGTTGATCACCTCAAGGGTTTTATCTTTTGAGCCATCATCAATCACAATTATTTGATCCGGTCTGAGTGTTTGTTGCAAAACCGACTTAATTGCCTCGGCAACATATTTCTGGTAGTTGTACGCCGGAATGACTACTGAAATCGTCTCCCAGGCATCTTTGAATAGTAGTGAAGAGTAAGTACCACCTTGGCTTTGAACACTCTTGCGTTTCTTAAGGGTGCTAAGTAGGTGAGTAGCGTTCCATATACCAGCTTTAACCAGATTCTTTTGCTCAATTCGCTTGCTCTTGCCATGCCTAATGATACTCACGAGGGCTCTCAGCCACTCTTTTTTGTACGTCCATAGAAAGTGACGCAGGTATGGCTTGTCGTAATTCTTAACAGCAAATAGGAAGCGGTTCCGATGCATCTGATAAAGGTAAAAGTCAGGTTTAGATTTAGTGCTTTGGGCAATCTTATGCCAGGTGTGCACCGTTGGTTCATAAATGACCGTAAAGCCAGCTCGCTTAAAACGTGCAAACAAATCAGTCTCTTCGTAATAGGCAAAAAAGTCGGCATCAAAGTAGCCAACCTTATCAATAGCCTCTCGACTGATCATGACCCCAGAACCAGAGATTGAGTTAACTGATACTGTCTTATCGCCGTACGTTAGCGTTCTTGTGTGCCCAGTCTTAGGGTCTACTATTTGATAGCTGTAAAAGGGACTTTTAGTATCGAAGGGTTTTTCATCTTTTGTCTCATCCCACGAATAGGCTCGTCCGCCTACAACAGCAATGTTTTCAAACTCATTTGATGCAAAGGCATCGAGGGCGTTCTTAGCCCAATCAGGCGCAATGACGGCATCGTTGTTGATGAGGGCAATGTAATCACCACTGGCCTGCTCGAGACCAGCGATTTGCCCACCAGTGAAACCAGTGTTTACTGGCAGATCAACAAGAATAATATCTTTGATACCTTGTAAGGTTTCTTTTTGATCGTCAGCAGATCCATTATCTACGACAATAATCTCGAAGTCGGTAATTGTTTGTTTTCGAATGGACTCCAGGCAAGGTAGCGTGTCGTGAATACCATTCCAGTTAAGGACTACAAAACTAATCCGTTTTTTTGTCATCTCGCTCTATTTTAACAGATTACGGAGTTTTCGAAGTGGGTTTGATAGAGGTGGATTTGACGGGATAAGCATTTCAAATAGTTCTTCATTGGAAATTGTTTGCTTGCGTAGGTTAGTCCAGCGTCGGCGCATAAACCACGGCAGTGCAATAAGGCCAACAATAAGGCCATTGAGGTAGGGATAGAAATTCGCTCGCTGCTCTCGCCAGAGGAACTGTAAATTTGCTAAGTGACTCTTGGTTATGGGCCGAATCGTCTTTCGTAGCACCCCGATAGGTACGTTCTTACAGACCAACCACACCATGTTCCGTGATCCCCAGAACATCTTTTTCTTTGCAACTGCGTTCCCGGTGGCTGATCCAATATGGAAGAGCTTTGCACCAGGTACAAACCCGCATTTGTAGCCTCGCATCGTGCACCTAAGGTCAAAATCTACATCTTCAACGTATGCAAAGAAGCGACTATCGAAGTATTCCGTTGTACTATGGCGTATCGTGTGTAGCATGTCGGCTCGGTAAATTGCTCCAGCGGCGTTAGGGCCAATGATTGGCATATCAGTCTTAGGATCGGGGCTACCAATGGCTCGTTGGTTTGGAATAAAGCCACGCTCAAGATATATACCGGAGCTGTCGAAGAGGTCTTTATGCTCCGATTGCATAGACGCGCCCTGGGCAAAGCCTGCTTCTGGATGTTTTTCCATGTAGGCAACCAGCTTGGCGAGCCAGTCTGTGGCAATCTCGGCGTCATTATTAAGAGCAATTACATACCGGCAGTCTTCTTCAAGTGAACGTGTGATACCTTGGTTAATCGCCCGTGCAAAACCAACATTCTTGGCATTATAAATCGTGTTTATTTGAGATTGGTCTTTAAGCCATTCAACTGACCCATCT
>CAYXYR010000051.1:0-6991 GCA_964469435.1 uncultured Candidatus Saccharibacteria bacterium
GATATTGCGGCGCTGGTGTTAGTTGTAGGTCTGATCTTATCGGCAACGGCGGCTTTTTTGTGGTTAGCTTTTAAAGTTAAAGACCTGCAAACCAAACAGCCCCCTCAATCTTTGCCACAAGAATTTGTTCAACAGATTATAACCCCAGAGTTTATGGCTGATATTAAAGCCAAAATATTGACCGAACTTACTCGCTCTATGGGCGGTCAGGCAGAAGCGGCACGAAAACAGCTTACCGATAATCTAGCCCACTTGCACGAGCATATTGCCGACGAATTGCGTCACAGTATCGACGCAGAGTTCAATAAATACCAAGAATCAATTAATAATGCCAAAGATTTACTGGTAACTTCGGCCACCAAGGGCCAGGAGAGCTTGCGAGAACAGCAACAGACCATACTCAAGGCTTACGAGCATGATCTTGAGGTGCAGAAACACGCCCGCATAACTCAGTTAGACGAGCGTTTGGCTGATATCATCACCCAATACGTTTTATCGGCAGTTGGCCGTCAGACAGAAGGCAAAGATCAGCTGGCCGCAATTTTGCGAGACCTAGAAGACCACAAGCAGCAAATTACCGAGGACATGCGGTCGTGACCACTGAGGGCTTGAGCCGAAATGTGCCGGCTTCGATTACTACTATGCATGATATCGGTAAGTTGCAGCGTGAGCTGGCAGCTATACAGGCTTTTTTTGCCAATTCGTCTGTACGACAGTCTGGCGACACGGTTGCATTGCCAGCTACTACCGCACAGCTAGAGAACATCGCCAAGCAGTATGATTGCAATTTATTGCATGAAACAGATCGGCAAAAATTAGAACAGCATTTGCTGCAAATTCGCCGATATGCCAAGCCTGTTGATATTAGTTTTGCCGGCATACCATCGCCAGTGTTTTTGCAAAAAATTGCCACCTGGTTTCGTACCAACGTAGATAAAGATATTGTTTTGAATGTTGGCCATGATCCAAGTATTGCATCCGGTTGTGTAGTGAGAACGGCCAACAGGACATATGATTTTAGCCTAGGCCACAAGCTAATGGCACAGCGCCAAACTTTGCTCGAACAGATTCGTAAATAGCGCTAGAGTACAAGGAGGGGCTCGCCCCTCCAGTAGACTTTTGAAATAAATCCAAATAGTCTACTCCCTCCCCCCGAAGCTCGGCTAAGGCCTCGAACTTAGTGGTTGCCTGCCAGAGTGCATGACTTAATAAGTTACCTCTGTAAATATGTTATAATTAGTACAATGAAAGCGGTTTATGTTGGTCTTAGTGGCGGAGTGGATTCGTCGGTTACGGCAGCCTTGCTAAAACAGCAGGGTTATAAAGTTGTGGGCGTTTTTATGAAGAACTGGAGCCAGGATTTGCCTGGTATGCCTTGCCCATGGAAAGAAGATTATCAAGACGCTAAGCGGGTGGCGGTGCAACTGGGTATTGACTTCAAGATGTATGATTTCGAGACCGAATATCGTCAAAAAGTTGTTGACTATATGGTTGCCGAATACCAAGCTGGCCGGACGCCAAACCCAGACATTATGTGCAATCAAGAGATCAAATTTAAGCTTTTTGCCCAGGCTGCGTTTGAGGACGGCGCCGACTTAATTGCCACAGGTCATTACGCAACAACCAGAGATGGTAAATTGCTAACTGCTAAAGATTCTAACAAAGATCAGACTTATTTTTTGTACCGTGTAACCACGGATGCATTACAAAAGACCCTTTTCCCGCTGGGTGATTATACAAAGCCAGAGGTGCGCGAATTGGCTAAAAAGTTTGGACTAGTCACTGCCACAAAAAAAGAGAGTATGGGAATTTGCTTTGTGGGTAAAGTCGGTATTAGAGACTTTTTGACCTATGAGTTAGGCGATCAAAAACCCGGAGCAATAATTGATGAGTATGGCCAAAAGATTGGCAGGCATGACGGGGCTATATTTTACACAATTGGGCAACGTCACGGTCTGGATGTAGGCGGCGGACTACCTTATTATGTGACCGGCAAAGATATGAACAAAAATGAGGTCTACGTAACAACCAAGATTGATGATACTAACCTATGGGCCAAAAAACTAAAACTAACTAGCTTACACTGGATATCTCAGATTCCTAAAGACGGGCAAACTGTTTGGGTAAGGACACGTCATCGCGCCCCGCTAGTAGAGGCAAAGCTAAGGCTCAAGTCCGACGGAGCATGGCTAGACCTAAAAGACGAAATACGGGCTGCTACGCCAGGCCAGTCTGCTGTTGTCTATGTCGACAATCAGTGTATGGGCGGTGGAATCTTGTGCTAAATCGTTTCTGTGCCCTCTAACGAAGGGGCGGCACTAATAATACGACGAGTTATTTTCGAAGGGTGATGACGCGATGCACTACTTGCGCATTTAACCACTAATACAGTTTCTCCAAATAGCCAAGCACTTTTGCGGCTATCGATAGTTGGCGCACCGGATTTACATGCGCTCATTACGTTATCGCCAAATTTTCGCCAAGCACGGGCCTCGGCAGAATCTATACCACTTTTAATATCATCAATCAATTGAGCATTCTCTTCGGCGTATAGTCGCGCTGGGCAATCTACGCATCGAGGATATACACTAGCAGTTTCAATTTGTGGCTGTTCGAAATAATCCACAGGAAGCTGTGTGTGGCCCGGTTCCGGAAAAAGTTCTGCTACAGACATAATGACCTTAATTAAAGTAATTATACAATATTATTGAATAATAATCTAGTTGTTTGTGTGCGGTTTGTTCAAGAGGGTCTAAATATTGACAGGCAAAGAGTGCGATAGTAGGATAAGCGCAATAGTTCAAAACAAAAAACATGCAGATATTTCGTGGTCAACAGTCCAAAAACAGGTCAAAGCCCAGACTTAGCTGGAGTAATTCTAATAAGATACAGAAAAGACGATTCGTAATATTCGCTGTTATCTTTGGCTTATTGGGAGGCTATATTGTCTTTAGGAGTTTCGCCGCCACAACGCTAACGGGTGCTGACGGTGAGTTTACGCCAATGACTCAAGTACGCATCTTAAACACGACTAACGGTATAGGGGGAAGAAGTACACCGCTATTACCTGGTGAAACATATAAATTAAAGGTAGCCGGTGTAGGTGGTGTGCCATCGGCTAATCTTCGTGCAATTTCTTTGAATGTCGTGGCCGCTGCACCAACTGCAACAGGCTATTTAACAGTTTGGCAATCAGGCATATCTCAGCCGGCCACTTCTACTTTAAATTTTGCGGCTGGTAAGTACATATCGAACCATGTTATTGCTCAGGTTGGCAGTGACGGATATATTCAAATTAATAATAGTGCCGGTGCGGGAAACACACATGTCGTTGTTGACGTTAATGGTTATTATACTACTTCGGGAAGTGCAGCGAGAGGTGCGCGTTATACGCCTGTTGCTCCTTCGCGCATCTTAAATACTACGACAGGAGTAGGAATTGCTTCTGGCCAAGTCCAAAGTGGCCAAACTATTACAACACAAATTACCGGCAAGGGCGGTGTGCCATCAACTGGAGTGACGGCAGTAGTCATGAACGTTGTAGCGATTTCTCGAGCTTATAACGGCTGGATGACGTTATGGCCAGCAGGTACAACACGGCCGACCACGTCAAGTGTTAACTACACCACAAACCAGATGAATACCAATTTGGTGACTGTAAAACTAAATAGTAGTGGACAAGTAAGCCTTTATAACAGCGGCAGTAATGTAGACATATTGTTTGAAGTACAGGGTTATTACGGCTCTACTAGCAGTTCATCAAACCAGGTTGGTAGATTTGTCCCGGTTACGCCCACACGAATTATAGATACTTCGAGCAGTAACGGCGGCTATTCGCGACTGATTAATTCGGGTGAGACAGTTGCTTTGCCAATCGCAGGTCGGGGCGGCCTACCTTTTAACGATATGCAGTCCGCAGTACTCAATATCACTGCAGTGCCTGCAAGTTCAACAGCCGGTTACTTAACGGTTTGGTCTGCGGGAGATGCTAACCCGTTTGTTTATAATCTTAATTATAATAGTGGTGAGCCTACCGCAACTCAAGCAGTTATAAAGATGAAACCCGGTGGCTATATTTCAATTTACAATGGTGGCAGTCCGGTAAGAATTATCGTAGATGCAAATGGTTTTTTTGCAAATGACGTAGTTTCGTCTCTTAAGCGCTTTCCTGGCGATCCAAACCCCAAGGTCAGCGGTAAGGCTTACTGGGGCGCGGCTTACGAAAGTAATGGCGATGTAAAAACGCGATATGAGAATGCTGCAGGGAAATCACTGTCGATCCGCCGTACCTACTGGGCATGGGATAAAGCGGCAACTGATATGGTAACAACTGTCAAAGCCGATATTGCTGCCAATCGATTGCCATATGTTTCGACCAAAACACCTGCATGGGCTGCTATGGCCTCTGGGCAGTACGATGCGGCGATTGATACTATGCTCAAAAACCTTGATGCTGCTGGTGGGCCAGTCTGGTTAACCTTGTGGCATGAGCCCGAAGATAACGCAACAGGAACGGCGCCAAACGAAAAATGTGAGCGAGACCCGGTGAAGTACGGGGTGTGCGCAGGCACGCCAGCCGATTGGCGAGCCATGCAATCTCGTGTAAAAAGCCGGATGACTGCACTTGGTATTAAAAATGTTGCACTAATGCCAACCCTTATGAGCTGGACATTTGACTCGGCTTCGGGCCGTAACCCAGAAGACTGGTGGGTACCAGGCATCTGGAATGCCTATATGGTAGATCATTACTGTGACCAACTTACGTGTATAGATAAGGGGCTAGTTATACAAAACTTAAGTGCCTGGACGAAGTTTGTCGCTTGGGCAGAAGCCAAAGGTATGCCGTATGGCTTGGGCGAATGGGGTTCGCGCGGCACAGATACTGCAGCAGCGCAGCGTATGCAAAGTTATTGGGATTGGAGCTTCATTTCTGGGAAAGACATGATAGCCTACTCTTACTTTGATTCATCTTTGAATAGCGATACTGGCGCTTGGACGCTAACTGGTGAGCCATACAACAAGTTCGTAGATATATTAAAAAACGATAATCGTGTTCAGCGGCTTAGGTAGCCAGCCTCGGCCATCGCTTTTCAATCTGTTATAATTGAACGGATGAACGCTCAGGATATACGTAAGGCTTATTTAGATTTTTTTGAAGAACGCGGTCACAAAGTGATACCGCGGGCATTGTTGGTGCCTTATAACGATCCCACGACACTGTTTACAGGTTCTGGTATGCAGCCTATGATTCCGTATTTGTTAGGCGAGGAGCACCCAGAAGGTGTACGAATCGCCGACAGTCAGACGTGCTTGCGGGCGCAGGATATAGAAGATGTGGGCGATAACCGCCATACTACATTCTTCGAGATGCTGGGTAACTGGAGCTTGGGTGATTATTTCAAAGCCGAGCAAGTGCCTTGGATGTTTGAATTTTTAACAGAAGTGGTTAAACTTGATGCCTCCAAGCTTTACGTAACCTGCTTTATTGGTGCGCCAGAGTACGACATCCCCAAGGACACTGAAGCTGCTGAGATGTGGCAAAAACTCTTTGAATCTAAGGGGCTTAGTTCTGGTGTGGCTGATATTGGATCAGAACAAGATGGCTATAAACGAGGCATTAAAGATGGTGAGCGAATCTTCTACTACGACGGAAGTAAGAACTGGTGGAGTCGTAATGGCGACCCAGAGCACACCCCAATAGGCGATCCGTGTGGGCCAGATAGTGAGATGTTTTATGACTTTGGTACGCCTCATAACCCAGAATACGGTGAACATTGTCACCCAAACTGCGATTGTGGCCGGTTTATGGAGATTGGCAATAACGTGTTTATGGCCTATCGCAAAGAAGGCGATGGTAAATTTGTACCACTAGAAAAACCAAACATCGATCATGGCTCGGGCCTCGAGCGTATTGCTGCCGCGGCAATCGATAACTCTGACGTGTTCAAAATTAGCTTGCTATGGCCAATTATCGAACATCTAGAGAAATTAAGCGGCAAGGGGTATGACAGCCACACCAACGCCATGAGGGTTATCGCTGATCACTTGCGTGCTGCTACTTTCTTGGCAGTCGATGGTGTACAGCCAAGCAACAAGGAGCAAGGGTACGTTATGCGACGCTTGGTACGTCGCGCCATTCGCTTTGCATTTGAGCTCGGTATTGAGCAGAACTTTTTGCAGGACATCGTACCGGTTATTACCGACTTGTATCATGCAGACTTTCCAGATGTCGCTGAAAAGCGAGCCGAGATAATCGAAATACTGGCCAAAGAAGAAAAGATCTTCCGTCAAACCCTAAGAAAGGGTGTAAAAGAACTCGAGAAAATGGGAAAAACTGGTGAGGTTAACGGCGATCATATTTTCACTTTGTATGACACCTATGGTTTTCCAGTTGAACTGAGTGTAGAAGAAGCCGCCCTACAAGGGTTGAGTGTAAGTAAAAGTTGGCAAAAAGAGTTTGATGCCAAGATGACCGAACAACGTCAGCGCAGCCAAACCGCCGCCAAGGGAACCTTTAAGGGAGGTCTGGGTGGCCAGACAATGCAGCACAAAAAATATCACACGGCCACGCACTTGATGTACCAGGCATTACGAGATGTATTGGGCGATCATGTGATTCAACGTGGGTCAAATATTACCGAAGAAAGATTGCGCTTTGACTTTAGTCACCCCGAAAAAGTGACCCGTGAGCAGCTTGATGAAGTAGAAAAAATTGTGAACGAGCAAATCGGTAAAGACTTAAAAGTATCTTGGGCAGAATATCCAACTACAGAAGCTACTGGCCCACTAGGAGCCCTAGGTCAGTTTGGCGATCGTTACGGCGATACTGTTAAGGTCTATAAGATGATTGCCGATGGTGCAGACAAACCATTCAGTTTCGAAATTTGTGGCGGTCCGCATGTTGACCATACGCTCCAGCTATTCGAAGACGGTAAGAAGTTTAAAAACCTCAAAGAAGAGTCATCTTCTGCTGGCATACGGAGCGTAAAGG
>CAYXYR010000052.1:0-6782 GCA_964469435.1 uncultured Candidatus Saccharibacteria bacterium
AACCGTTGTCAATAAGATATATCTTATAATTCTTATACGTTTGATTATCGACAGACTTAAGACAGGCTTGTGTAAGCTCTAATCGATTCCAGTTGAGTATTACAATACCAACAAGAGGTGATGCCATAGATATATACTACCAAATTTACCTTATTAATTATGGCGCTTAGTTTTGTTGACTATCGAACGCAGTGGTTTCGTAACACGCCACGAATGTGAGGTGAGTACGTTGTGTAGCTGTTGCTCAAGATCATTAACCCTTTTTTCGAGCTCATGTGTCGGAGTGGGTTTAGTGAGCTTTGGAATGATTTTAAGCTGTTTGCTACGGACTTTTTTTGATACCTTCTTCAGGCTAACGATGAACTCAATTTCATGCGGCACCGTGTCGTAAAAATCTACGACCTCGAAATCGAATAATTCATGCTCAATTAAAGCCTTAACGATCTCGAGAAATGAGTAAGGTGTAAATACGTGACAATGAGAATCAACATACTCCTTTTCAGCAGCGTTGTTGAGTGTCATTTTCCAAGCTTCCTTAGCAGTGTATCGTTTCGGCTTTTTAGAGAAGTCTTTATATTTATTGTCGGCAACTTCCTGTCCATTAATCTGCTGACGATACTCAACAGCAAAGTCATACATACTAGCTGAACTAGCTCTTGTGTATTTATCGGCGTAAGCACCTAGAATATCGGCTGGTCGGCTATTTTGGCGAGTGATATCAAAAGTAAAACGCTTATCTGGAATAGCTAAAGCTAAGATGCCATTCGGTTTAAGAATGCTGGCGATTTCCTGAAGCCACGAAACAACATCAGGAACGTGCTCAATAACATGAGAGGCAATGATGTAATCAAACTTATTATTGCCGACGGCTTTTTTTAGGCTTGAGTTTCCGATCACGTAGTCGACCTTAACTATTTGGTCTATTTCAACAGGCTCTTTGGCATACTTTTTCTTTAAATCAGCAGTAGACATATGGTCGACGTAATAAACACGACTTTCATCTTTGGTCACAATTGGATTTGTGAGTGGTCCGAGCTCTAATCCCGTACCCTTACGTAGATCTATTTTATTCAATATGCGTGCTTTGCGATCCATGCTATCGGGCATAACAAATCCTTACGTGCATTATCTACTGAACTATAGTAACCAGCTCCATGCCAATATCTGGGAAGAGTGCATATCCGTCGAGTACTAATGTGAACCTCTCATGATAAGTTCCAGCTTGCATAGGGGCTTTCCATGTGAAGTCAAACACCGCATCTTCGCCAGGGTTTACCACGGGTGTCGCCATCTTAATCTGGCTGACTGTACCTAGCCAATATGCATCACCATTACCAAAAGGCGATGAACGATAGTATGGGTAAGCCATAACAACTCTTACGGCACCGCCCTTTAGCTGAACTGGACGAACAGCGTCGTTATACCATACAAAGTTGGAAGTGTTTTTAAGTATGAGTTTGCCCATAGTTATCTGGCCCTTAGTTAGTGGTGTTAGGGATGGGTGTATGCCTCCCGGTTGTTGGGTATATGAAGGTCTAATTGTTGCAATCGAAGTATTAGCCTGTATTACATCAGGAATTATATACACACCGTCAAGAACGAGACGGAACTGACTATTATATCCGGTCATGTTGTAAGGGGCGATGAAATTGAAATTGAATTCAGCAGTTTGTCCTGGCGCAACACTCGGTGTTGTCATTATTATCTGACTAGAGTTACCGATCCAATTTGGATCGGTCCTGTCTGCAAAAGGATGTGTCATATAGCCGGGTGTCATAAGGCGCATGGCGTGAGTGTTCGCAGGAGTACTTCCGTCCGCATACCAAGTTGATCCTCCGGTATTAATAAGTGTTATTTTGCCTGTATACTTTTGTCCCGCGATAAGGCTAGAAGGTATGTTATTTGAACCCACCGTGAACCTGTAATCACTTACGTTTGCAGAGAAACTCATCTGATTAACATCTGGGTATGCAGTGGCGCCATCAAGAACAAGACCAAATCGTTCAGCATATGTTCCATTCAGTGAGGGTGTTTTTAAATTGAAAGAGAATGTCGTACTACCACCGGGCGATACGCGTCCATCTATCATGCCAATCTGATTTTTTGCCAGCCAACTACCTGGATCGTAAAATACCGAATTATGATAAAAGGGGTTTGCGGTGAGCATCCTCAAGGCAAAAGTTCCTACGGGCTTAGAAGCATCATTAAACCAAACAACGTTACCTGTATTCTGGATCGTATAGCTTACTGCAACTGAATAGTTTGTGGGTATGGAATTTGTTATGCCGGTACTTCCTGTTAGCTTATAGCTGTAAATTGGAGAGGGCGTGAATGTCGTAAAAGATAATCCTATATAAGGAAGAAAGTTTGCTCCATCAAACACCGGAGTAAATCGTGTCCAATAGTTATTTACAAATTGTAGCGGTGCCCTAAAAGTAAATCTGAAAGTAGCAACATCTCCATCTGCTACTGAAGACTCAACCATTCGTATCTGATTTGAAGTCCCCAGCCATGCAGGATCAGAAGGATTACCGAACGGAGTATTTTCGTAACCGAATGTAGCGAGCCGGAATGCATGTTGCCCTTGAGGTACGTTCCCGTCAGAATACCAGGTTGAACCCGAACGGTTCCGAATTCTTATTTGAGCAGTCACGACATCGTTAGGGTTTATTTGTGGTGGAGGGTTGATGGCATCTACAAAATCGTAACCATTGCCAGTAGTGAAGCCAAACCAATCCTGATACATCCTCCAGAAATTTCGGTTACCATACGCACTACATGCATCACCATTACCATATAAATTAGCTAGGGCAGCTGCATTTGGTTGATATGGAGTATAGATATATAGCCCGGCTGTTGCAGCATTTTGAATGAAGACAGTGGAGCCACCACATGAACTATTAGGGTTATAAAGTATAAAATTATCCCTTCCAGCGCGGTAGTTAAATTGAGCAGGGTTTGCAGCGTAGTACTTGTAGGCGCGAGCGGCGGCATAGACTTGGTTGAAAAAACCATAGTATTGAGAGTCGCAGGCGGCAGTATCAGGGCAGCCATAACCTGTTGCGCTTCTATACTGAATTGACCATGGCCAATCGTCAGTTACTAGTGTCTGTTCTTTCTGTAATAGCACCAGAAGTACTTTAGGGCTAACTCCGCAACTTTGTGCCACTTCATAAATAATCTGTGCACTTGATTTATTGCCTGCAGTAAAGCCATTACAGTATGCATCTACAGTTTTACTCGTAGTTTCCTGGCGATAATCTTTCAAACAAGTATAGGGAGGAGGATACCCCTTACTAGATCCGTAAGCGGCTCTGGTTGTGCCTGCATATGGTTGCGCTCCGTTCGTATCACAAACGGGCACTTTTGCATTAAGAAAATTCTGAACATCCTGTAAGCTCATAGAGTTACCGCTAAAAAAGATCCCATCATCAATTATCCGCCCGGGCTGAAACTCACTACCCGATAATGCGTGCGCTTTCTGTGGATTCACTATGCCAATACTTACAATTGCGGACGAAATGGCAAGTATTAAAAAAAGTATTTTGATACGCATCATTACTTCACATTAACATCTTTGGTTTGCGAACTGCCCTGTGCATTTGGTGAGCTGTAAGAAAGTACAAATGTCCATGTACCTTTAGGCGAAAACCGTACTTCTGGAATAGAAAACGGAGTACAGTCCGTTGTTGTTGCGTTTTGTTTTGCCTCAGATTGAACAGTTACCTGCTTGGTTCCATTTGTTATAGTTAGCGTGCAGGTTCCGCTTGTTTCGTAGACTCCAGTGATAATTCCACCGGCCTCAATATTGCCACCTGTTTGTTCGATAAAAGTTATGTAAGGGATCACTTGTTTTTTGTTTGTAGGGCTTGGAGCTTTGGTGTTGTCGGCTTGCTCACGTGCAATGTTTTTATCTTTTTGTGTGTCTGCAGCTTGTTTTTCTGCTTCTGTGGGCCTCGAAACATCAGCGACGCTACCTGGCTGAATCACGGTTTTTTTATCACTAGCATTTTTATTAGAAAATAACCAAAAACCTGCTCCAGCCATAATAAGGATCAGCAAGCTTAGAATAAGGGTTTTTTTAGGGGCAGCTGATTTTTGTGATGTTTTAATATATTTCATTTTCTATGTTTATATCAACTACTTTATTTTACCATAAAACATAAGCATCGTGAAGGCCCAAGCCCATCGAACTTGTCTGATAAGTCGGTTTACATAACGGACTTCATGAAGGTTTCTTCATAGAGCACAAGTAGGGAAGATGCAAGTATCAAACAGGTAGCAACAGTTTGAAAGATAGCAAAATTTCTTTCCTGCACTCGTAATACGAATTTCTTACTTACTAGTACAGGTAAGAGAAGAAATAGTGATGGGATAAAATATCTGCCCTGCAAACCATTAATCCTTGGCAGACGCACAGGAGTAAAAGTTAAATAGAGTAAAGTGCAAACACAAATCACAATCAATATACCCGTTATGCCAAATATGAGCTTATGATATCTACTGACGAACCGACTCGTAACTGTGCTTGCATCTGTAAGCACTGATAGGACTAAGGTGATAGCAATTGCTAGGTAAGTGTAGAAAGGTAAAGATATTGTCGCCCAGCCCAACAGTCCAAAAACTCCCTTTAGGAGATTGTCTGACTGTCCGCCAAATAATGTGACCATTAGAATATGAGTAAAGCCCAATGGATGAGCTAGTATATATCTAATCTGACCTGTAACCGATACATTGGACCCTAGCTGGAACATAACAGCTATTTTTGATGATATATCAAATGATATCCCAAGCCATATCAACGAAAAGATTATTGGCAGAAGAATGATAGCCGTTAACCAACCGATTCGCCACTTGATAGAAGTAAATTTTTGTTTTGGTAGAAATATGTAGGGCAAGAAAAAAAGAATATATACTTGCTTTGTAAGGGCCAAAGGAATTAGTACCGCGAGTGATGCCAATAGATTATGAACGTTGACATGTCGCTTGTTTAGTAAATAAAGGAACAGCCCTACCGCAAGGCAAGCTAACCCATTTGTAGTTGCATCAGGCGAAAATGAAGCAGCCTGAAATAAGCTCATGGGTAATAATGTAATAGACATAAGTATCCAACGAAAAGCAGGAGCAATACATATCGCCAGAGCCACAAGAACCAAATATAAACTCAAATTAAGTAATCTTCCAAGGTAATAGCCTTTTAGTATTGAGAGTTGTAATAAGTTGGCAAGCTTGACGCCCATAGCTGAGAATATATATCCGACGGGCGAATACACCGCAGTATTCTCAAAGTGAATCTCTCGCCTTGCTGTACTTGCTGTTTCATTATTAAGCTTCTTGATAATCGCTTTATCCGGAGGAGAATGACGCTCCTCTCCTATTAGAAATTGCTCCCCAAAAGCACCTACATTGCTAGGCAGACTATAGCCATAACGACCACTGCTATATTTTGTGGCAATGAAATCAAATTCGGATACTTCATAACTCCTATAGTAGTGTTGTGGTTCATCAGGCGATTTCATGGGTGGGGACACGAAAACAAAGCCAAGCCCAAAAATTAAACCAATTGCTAAGAAAATTTTTTCTTGAAGGGGCATTTTTCTTAATAGATTAATAATTTTGTGCATATATTTGCTAGTGTATCACTTAGATCTTACAATGGGTAAATATACAAAGAGGTTATATTGGAAGAGCTCGATACAATAATAATTGGCGGTGGTTTCTACGGTCTAAGAATCGCACAATATCTTAAAGAAGAGCTTGGCCAAGACAGGGTTTTGGTTATTGAAAAAGAAACAGATGTTATGCAAAGGGCTTCATATAACAATCAGGCTCGAGTGCATAATGGCTACCACTATCCAAGAAGTGTTCTTACCGCACTGAGATCACGAGTAAATATGCCAATTTTCCTAGAAGAGTATCGAGAATCAGTGATTACAGACTTTATAAAATACTACGGCGTCGCTCGTAATTTCTCTAAAGTTTCTGCCAAGCAGTTCATGCGATTTTACGAACGCATAGGTTCACCAATAGAATTATCAAAAGAGGGGATGCAGTACTTTGATCCAAGACTTATAGAAGAAGTGTTCAAGGTTCAAGAATATGTATTCAATAGCAAAACCATAAAAGACAACTTACTTAAAACACATAAAGAATTAAAAACGCCCATCCATTTGTCTGAAACGGTAAAATTAATCAAATATAAAAAGAAATATATAGAGGTTTATACCGACAAAGCAGAGTATAAGGCCAAGTTTGTGTTAAACACCACATACTCCTCAATAAATAATGTAAACAAGAGCTCTGGTCTGCCGATAATTCCATTCAAGCACGAGCTCACAGAAATGTGTCTGGTCAATGTTCCTATAGGGCTAAAAGATAAAGCATTCACAATTATGTGCGGGCCATTTTTTTCGCTTATGCCATTTCCCGACAAGGGACTTTATACTTTATCACACGTTCGCTATACGCCACATAGTGAATGGTATGACAACGATAATCATTTACGAGACTCGCATGCCTACCTTGAAAAAATTGAGAGAGTGAGTCACTTCCCACAAATGATAGCTGACGTAAAACGCTATATGCCTCTCGCAAGTAAAATTACATATAGTGGTGAATCTCTTTGGGAGATTAAAACCGTTTTGCCTCAAAGTGAGGGAGATGATAGTCGGCCTATACTGTACAAAAATCACTACGGTGGAATTAAAAATTACGTGTGTATAATGGGCGGTAAGATAGACAATATATATGACGTATTCAAGGAGTTGAGGAGTACATATGGT
>CAYXYR010000053.1:0-6626 GCA_964469435.1 uncultured Candidatus Saccharibacteria bacterium
AACTTTCTTGGATTCTTCGTGATTAGGCGAGTAACCGTGTAAAGTAAAATAGTACTCCATAAAGTCAACGCCCTTACCTGGAACTGTGTGAGCAATTATCATAACTGGTTTTTCTACAACCGCCCGAGCCATTGCACAGGCGTCGATAACCGCCTCAACGTTATTGCCATCCACCTCGATAACATGCCAGCCAAATGATTCCCATTTAGCTTTAAGATCTTCCAACGGCATAACGGACTCGGTTGGCCCATCAATCTGAATGTTGTTGCGGTCAATTATGCCTGTAATGTTGCTTAGCTTATATTTACCAACTAGCATGGCAGCTTCCCAAACATTACCTTCATCAAGCTCGCCATCGCCCATGACTACATAAACATGGCGGTGTTTTTGGTCATCCATACGCAGTGCCAGCGCCATACCCGCTGCCTGACTAAGCCCACTACCTAACGGCCCGCTGGTAGTTTCTAGGCCGGGCAAACGATCACGTTCTGGGTGACCCTGTAGTCGACTTCCAAACTGGCGTAGTGTCATAAGTTCTTTGCGGTCAAAATACCCAGCTCTGGCCATAGAAGCATATTGTACCGGCACGCAATGCCCGTTACTCAACAACAACAGATCGCGCTCTGGCCAATCAGGCTTTTCTGGATCTATATTAAGCACTTCGAAGTAAAGCGCCGTAAATACATCGGCTAAACCCAACGGACCGGCACTGTGTCCGCTACCTGCGTGCTCCAGCATAGCAATTATATCTTCGCGGATTTCGACAGCGATTTCTTCGAGCTGACTTGTGCTGTATGGTTTGTTCATATTGCTTATGTTTAGTTTACCAAACCTTTATACTTCAGCGAACGGCCTTTGTTAGAGCGGTGTAGGCAGCACCAGGGTTAGACGATCGCTGAATACTACCGCCAACGTTAAGTACATTCACCCCTCCATCGGTAAGTGCCCTGGCATTGTGAGTGTTTACGCCACCATCCCAACCAATCTCAAGATTTGGTTTAATCTTTTTTAGGGCCCTAACTTTATCAAGCAGTCTTAAATCAACCTTGCCGCCAAAATGGCCTAGATCACCACTAAATATTAGTACGTGATCGATATCATCAATAGCCGGTCGTATAGTTGAAATAGGCGTAGACGCCAATAATGCTACCCCTATTCGAATCCCTGCTTTCTTAAGAGGCCTAGCAACTTCATAAAAGTTACCGACCGCTTCGGCATGAATAATCACTAAGTTAGGCCTAAGTGATATGAGTTGCTTTTGAAAAGGTTTAACCGCTTTGTACATCAAATGGATGTCTGCAACAACTCCAGCCGGCCACCAAATTCGGTCAATATCTATCAGCTTGTTGGGCGTAAAAACACCGTCGCCTAGATCGATATGAATACGCTCGGCAAAACCTGCCACCCTCTCCATCTGTTCGCGGTATACATGCGGCTCTTCAGCTGTTACAGTTGGGCATATTATGGCGCCCATTTTATATCTCCAAGTTGTCGAGTTCTTTGTTGCGTCGAACAAAGCGCGGAGCGTCTGCAAAAGCCGTATTCAAGAAACTTTCTACCATTACGTTTGCCTTGTCTTGCTCTAAGCTTCTGGCTGGCAAGCAAAGTACATTCACGTCATCATCATTGCGAGATGAACGAACTGATTCTTGATCGTAACCCAAACAAGCCCTAATGCCCTTAAATCGATTAGCCGCTATGCACATGCCTTGGCCACTACCACATATCAGTATTCCACGAGCATCAGGATCACCACTAGTACGCATGGCACCTACAACCTTAGTAGCAAACAGCGGATAATCGTCCGCGGGGTCAAGCCTTTCATCGCCCTCGTCAGACACCTCATAACCAGCCCGCTTTAGGTAATCTATCAATGAATTACGCAGGTAAAAACCATTATGATCTGCCCCAACAAAGATCTTCATTAGTTATGGTGACCGGTGTGGTCCTCCTTCTTATGCAGATGTGCGCCGACATCAGCAACTTCTTCCACTAAGCGATTACTATAGCCCCATTCGTTGTCATACCACACCACAACCTTAGCTAAGTTACCGGCTACAACGTTGGTCAGTAATGAATCAACGATGCCCGAATGACTGTTGCCAATGTAGTCGCTACTGACAAGTGGCTCTTCACTAACGTCCAGGATACCTTGAAAATATGGCTCTTTAGCTGCTTTCTTGAGTGCCGCATTTATATCTTCTTTGGTAGTGTTCTTCTTAAGCACCATAGTTACATCGCTAAGGCTTACTACCGGCGTCGGTACACGCACGCTCATGCCATCAAACTTATCCTTAAGCTGTGGCACGGTCAGAGTTACGGCAATAGCCGCGCCAGTAGTCGTAGGCACCATGTTCTCAGCAGCACTGCGACCTTCGCGCAAGTCTTTGGCTGGTGCGTCTTGCAAAACCTGGCTTGCCGTATAGCTGTGAACAGTGGTCAACATAGCCTTTTCTACTCCAAATTCTGCGTCCATAATGGCCATAACTGCAGCAATCGAGTTGGTAGTACAGCTGGCATTGCTGATGATATCGCCGGCCTCAGCAAGTTTATCTTCGTTAGCACCAATCACTAGCGTGTCAACGCCTTCACTCTTGGATGGTCCGGATATCACAACCTTCTTGGCGCCGGCCTTTAAGTGCAGGGCTGCGTCTTCTTGCTTAGTAAAGCGGCCTGTTGATTCGATGACTACATCTACCTTGAGTTTTTCCCATGGTAAAGCACTCGGGTCTTTCTCGGCCGTAACCTGGATTTTTTTGTCATCTACTATGATGTGTTGTTCATCGCTACTAACCTTATGCGAATATGTACCGTAATTACTGTCATGCTTGAGCAAATAGGCTAGCACGTCGGTCTTAGTAAGATCGTTTATGGCCACAATCTCTATATCAGAACGCTCAAAAGCTATTTTAAAAGCATTTCGCCCAATTCGGCCGAATCCGTTAATAGCAACTCGTGTTTTCATCCTACCCCCGTTGATTGTGCTTATGTTTCATCTATAAGCATACCCGATATTAAGGGGCCAAGCAACGCTTATTGCTACCTACCTACGCTTCTTTGGCCCAGCGTTCTTGGCAATCTTTGATTATCTTCTTTGCTTCGGCTACGTCGCCCCAACCCAATACGTGTGTTGTGCCTGGTTTTTTGAGGTCTTTGTAGTGATTAAAATGATGCTCTATTTGGTTTCTTAGCCCAGCAGGTAAATCTTCAAGTGTTTTATAAGCGTTGGCCGTATTTCTGTCGTCCGCGGGCACAACCACAACTTTGTGATCCATCTCGCCGTCATCTTCGAAGTTCAAAACTCCAATGATGCGTGCCTCACTGACCACCAACCCCATCGGTAGCGGTTCATCGCAGATAATGAGTGTATCTAGCTCGTCACCATCTTCATCCAAAGTCTGTGGTATAAAACCATAGCTTGTTGGTTTAGCAAAAATTGACGGCTCTACCCTATCTAGTATGAATATAGCTGCCTTGCGATCATACTCCGCCTTAAGGCTGCTGCCCTTGGGAATCTCAACCACAGTTGTCACAATGCCGTCGTCTACTGGGCCAGTTGTAAGAATTTTATTAAAGTCGGTCATGTTTTACTCCTGTTATCGGTTCATTAATATTGTACACTATAGATATGCAAATTATAGGTCACCGTGGCGCGGCCGGCTTAGCTTTGGAAAACACTCTAGGCAGCTTGCGCGCCGCCATACTAGCTGGAGTAGATGCAATCGAATTCGATGTACGGGCGACGGCAGATGGCGAGTTAGTACTGAGTCATGATGCGAGTCTGGAACGCATCTTTAAAATAGACCAAAAAGTGTCGCAGCTAAAACGCAAAGACATTGGCAAAATAAAAACTAGCGGCGGCCAACCATTAGTTACTCTAAATCAAGCTTTAAGCGCTGTCGGTAATACGCCAATTGTTATCGAAGGCAAACACGCCCATTGGGCTAAGCCACTTGCCAAAATCCTGCAATCACAACCAACCCAAAAACAATTTACGGTAATAAGCTTTAATCACCACGAACTTCATGCTTTTGGAGAATTATGTCCTGGCATACCACTGTACGCATTAGAACATCGCAACTCATTCGATGCTATCAATGCCGCCCGAATTTATGGCTTTACAGGAGTAGATTTAAATTATTGGACACTAAACCCACTAAGCTACTGGCTAGCCCGCCGCCACAAGTTAGAGGTTGTAGTTTACACGGTCAACCGACCCTGGATTGCCAGTTTCTTAAAGCTTTTATTCCCTCGGATCAGGATAACTACTGATGTGCCAAATCGAATGCAATTTTTAAGACCCAAACGCTTGCGCCACAAAACCAGGAACACTGCATGAAGGTAAATTTTGTTCTTCGCGAGCAACTAGCCCCTCACATTTATTCGTATTATTTTAGGCCCTCACACCACGTACGTTATGTCGCTGGCCAGTTCATAGAGCTCACCTTACCACACGATAAACCAGACGAACGTGGCACAATGCGCTGGTTTACATTGTCTTCATCCCCAGATCAAGAATTATTGGCTATAACCACCAGACACGCAACCACGCTTAGTAGTACATTTAAGAAAGTTTTGGCAGGCTTAAAACCGGGCCAGGAAGTACACATGAGTGAACCAATGGGCGACTTTGTACTCCCAAAAGACACAGCCAAGCAGCTCGTTTTTATTGCTGGCGGCATTGGCATAACTCCTTTTCACAGTATGCTGCAATGGGTAGAACGTAAGACAGAACAGCGTGACATCCAACTTGTGCACGCCGCCCACAGCCAAGAAGATTTAGTTTTTACAGACTTATTCGAAAATATGGATATAGACTTCATAACCCTGGTAGGGAAAAAACTGGTTGCCGAAGAACTTATCGATATGGTTGGTGGGCTTAAAGACAAGACTGTTTACATGTCTGGGCCTGAACCTATGATTGAAGCGCTCAACAAACAACTTATAGATATCGGCATAAATAAAACCGACATAGTTACCGACTACTTCCCAAACTACTCTGAGATTTAGAACTACTCTTTGGCTGTTTTGTGGCCTTCGAGATACTCACGGATCTTTAGGGCAGCTGTTGCACCTTCGCCACTGGCGCTTGCAATCTGCATAGTGGCGCCGCTGCGAACATCGCCGGCAGCGAACACGCCCTTCATGTTAGTTTCGAGGTTTTCGTCTGACTCGATAAAACCAAGCTCATCAAGCTTGATTTTGCTATGCTCCAGGAACTGAGTGTTGGGCAGTAAGCCCACAAAAATAAACACACCATCTGTCGGAAATTCTTTTTTCTTGCCTGTGGTCTTGTGTGTACCTAGCACCTTAACCACAGTGTTATCCTTGCCAACAATTTCGTCTGTAGTGGTATTTAGATGCACCGTGATTTTGTCGGCATGTTTTTTAAGCTCTTGAACTAATACATCGCTAGCGCGGAATTTATCGCCGCGAACCAAAAGATCTATATGGCTGGCAAAACGAGTCAGAAATATAGCTTCTTGCACTGCAGAGTTACCGCCTCCTACGACCACTAATCGCTTATCTCTGTAAAAAGCGCCGTCACATGTAGCACAGTAATGCACGCCGCGAGCATAATACTCCGCTTCTCCTGGCACGCCTATCTTCTTATAATCGCTCCCTGTTGCCAGCAATACAGCCCTGGCCTTGAAGTCACCACTGGTTGTTTTGAGCAATTTATACTTACCTTCGTCTGTTATTTGCGTCACTTCGCCCAATTCTATCCGGGCCCCAAAACGCTCGGCTTGCTTTTGCAGATTCTCGGCCAAGCTAAGGCCTGCTATACCCTCCGGAAAACCAGGGTAGTTGTCGACCCAATCAGTAATGGCCGCTAGACCACCAATGACCCCACGTTCGAACAATAGTGTTTCGATATCTTCACGGGTTGTGTAAATAGCTGCGCTCAAAGCCGCTGGCCCCGCCCCAATCATAATCACATCATAAATCTTCTTAGTACTCAACTCTGGTGCTTCTGTCATAGTCCTATTATACCTTCTTTACGTGTAAGTAGTTTGTGTAGTGCAAGGCGCTGCCGAGCATGGGAGGAACCGTATTTTACGTACGACGAGTGAAGCGCGCAAGTTATAACGCAGTGATGCGCTCTAAACAAACTACGCTACTGCTGGGGCGAGTTTGGCTAAGTTGTATCCTACAACCACTTCTTTACTATCGTCTTGCTTGGTTATCACAGTAACTGGCACAGCTAACTGACCACTCACTTCGAAAGCTTCTTTTTGACGCTCAGGATGAGTGTCTAGGTTTACTTCTTCGTATGTAAAGCCTTTGGCGCCAAGCCACTTTTTAACCATAACGCAGTAAGCGCAGGTGTTGGTAGTAAAAATAGTAATGTTTTTAGCCATTTGTCTCTCCGTTTTTTTGGCTTAGATTGTATGTTTATTTGTGAGGTTACTTTAGTATATCTAGCGTTTATGGTAACTGTCAATACACCATATATTGTGTTTTCTACACGATTTGTCCACAATTTATAAGATTACTGACCAATCTTAACAAGATCGATATCGAATACCAAGTCGGCGTTTGCGGGGATACCAGAACCCTGTGGCGGATTCGCGCCATATGCTTGATCAGCTGGTATTAGCAATCGTCTTTTACCCCCGACCTTC
>CAYXYR010000054.1:0-2535 GCA_964469435.1 uncultured Candidatus Saccharibacteria bacterium
GTGTACCAAGCATAACCACAACGACCCCTGTTCTAGGGGTCTTTTCTTTTGAATTGATTTAGATCATACTCAAAACTAACTAAATATGGATGAGCTATGAAGAAGAATGAAAAAGGATTCGGTGCAATAGAGACACTGTTAGTTTTAGTAATTGTGGGTATGGTTGGGTTTGTTGGATGGTATGTGTGGAATAATAAAGCTGCAAAAACTGGTCCTTCTACCTCAACAACAGCAGTAACTAAGACAACCACCACAGCAACAAAAGTCGACCCTAATAATGGCTATCTCGTAATTAAAGAATGGGGTGTGCGTTTACCCTCGGTTAAGTCAGGTGCATTTGCTTATAGCCTTCCATCTTCGAATAGTATAGGCTCTACTCCCGAGCTTACAAATGGAGGACCTGCAGATATGCAGTATGTATATGTAAATGTTGCTGGATTCACTAAAGAACAAAATAAATGTGTTGAGAAAGACGACAGTGTTACTGGCTTTGGAAGTATTTATCGTCACAAGGAACAAAATCCGACAATCCAATACACGACAACTTTCCAACTTAACCCCAAAGTTCAAGTCAAGATTGGCGATTGGTATTATTCCACAAATGGCCTTAATGAAGGCGGTAACTGTTTTGAAGGAATACCAACTATCCCCGCAGATTACAGCAAGTTAGTTACATTATTTAACGAAAACTTCAGAAAGCTAGAAAAGTACTAGTTTCTAATGTCTTGCAATATAGTGAGTTAATCCTGTTGTCTACTTGTTGAGTTGCTGTCGACATTGTAACCCCCGCAAGGATTACGTTCCAATTCGAATGTACATAGGTTATCACCCAAAGTTCTAACTTGCCTAATTACGCTGTGTCAATGAAAGCGCCAGCCAAAAAGCTGGCTTTTTGGCTGGTATTTAGCGAATAGCCCAGACCAAGCATTACTCGTTATCTCGAAACCCTATGGATCTTACTAAAGCCAATCCTCGAGTAGCTCGGTGTGCAACCCAGCGGCTTTAGAGGCATCTAAGAAGGACTTCATGTCTTGTGCGAACTCTGGCCTGAAATGCATCAAAACTATATCCCCTGCTCGTAAGCTGTGCCCCACCTGGTACTGCATGCCTCCACCATTGGCTTTGGCAATCCAAAGCACTACGGCTCGCATCCCACATGCGGCTGTCGCCCGTTGTGTGTCTAGGTTATAGTCGCCACCTGGTGGCCGAAACAATATTGGTCGTCTGCCAAACTGTTTAAACTCAATTTCGGCTTGACCGCATATTTCTTCTTTTTGCTCGGCATAGCTAAGTTTTGACAATAACTTATGGTTCATTGTGTGGTTTTCTACTAGCGAGCCGGCAGTTATGAAATCTTTAAAAAACGCTGAATTACCGTTCATAAACCTGTTGGCCAGAAAAAGAGAAGCTTTAATGTGATTTTCCTTCATCAAATCGAGTTCAAATGCTTGTTTGTTTTGCCCATCATCTATGCCCAAAAATACCACTGGTTCATCGGTTTTTAAGCGACTTATAACGGGCGCTAAACCATTAGATATTGGCGGTATATGAGTATCGGGTACCAAATGGTCATCTTCCTTTGTAGCCGGCTTATCGTCAATAGCGGCAGGTGCTGGCTTGGCGTGCAGCGGTTCCTCAGCCAAGCTAGGCGATGTTTTGTTGGTAGCTTTGGTGGTTGGCCTGTGTTTGTAAACTACAAAACCGGCCAGCACTCCACACAGGATGGCTAGGACCGTGATGGCTAAATACAAGCTGTGGTTAGTGCGTTTTGGTGCAGACTTTTTGTATCGAACCAGTTTTTTATTGGCCATTCATTTTATATTACCAAACAAAACGCCCATGCTTGCATTACAAGGCTATCTTGCAGCATAGTTAAGGTATGAAGTGGATTGTCTTGGTAGCAATTTTTTTTGGCATACCGTTTTATCTGTTGAACAATTTTGTTATGCCCGAACTAAAGAACCTAGAGAATTTTTATAGCAACGTCGACCAGATTGCCCAAAATGCCGCCACTAACAAATAATACGTAGTAATTTTATGTTCTGTATTTGGCATGCGTGCAAAAGCATGACTATAATACAAAATAATGCCGGAGGTAGACAGACTAGCCTTACCAGAGCTTGATAAGCCGCAAGAAGAGTGCGGGGTCTTTGCGGTATATCTTTATAACACCGAGGCTCCGGATGGTAGTGTTGTTCGACCTGAAAAGCTTACCTACAATGGTATTAACCAGATGGAGAATAGAGGTAAGGACTCGGCCGGTATAGCTGTTTTTGACCTGGAGACTCACCGTCCATATATAGCAAAAGGAATCGGTAAGGTCGCTATAGCTCTTAACAGGGGCGAAAGACTAGATGATTTCCCTATCAGTAATGTGGCTATTGGTAGTACTAGATATGGGACTATGGTGAAGGTACCGGAGGCTCGTCGCATTAAGGCTGCAATGCCTATGGAAGGATTCAATCGCGAACAGCCAATAGCAGTGGCTGTAAACGGTGATTGTGCTAATGACGAGGAAATGTGCGAAAAACGAGG
>CAYXYR010000054.1:2635-6610 GCA_964469435.1 uncultured Candidatus Saccharibacteria bacterium
CAGTGGCTGTAAACGGTGATTGTGCTAATGACGAGGAAATGTGCGAAAAACGAGGGTATCATCGATCTATGTTTGTCTCAGACTCCGAAATGCTCACCACCTTCATTAATGATGAGGTGTCCTTTGGGCTGTCTGTTCCTGACGCAGTTGCCAGGGTAATGCAAGAGATTCAAGGGGGGTATACTCTGGCGGTTATGTCAGAAGACCAAATAATTGGGGTTCGTGACGCCCTTGGCACCAGGCCCTTGCTCCTAGGAGAGATACCAAATTATGGTTGGGTTATGGCTTCTGAGCAGCCAGCTTTGGACAAATCGGGCGCAAGATTGGTGCGTGATGTAGCCGCTGGTGAGATGTTAGTAATGAGTGGTGGAAAGTACGAAAGCCGTCGACCTTTTGGGGACAGTAAAGAAGCTATGTGTGCATTTGAGTTTGTATACTTTGCCAACGAAGAGAGTACTTATATGGGGGAAAACGTTCGCGAAGTGCGACGCAATATGGGCAGATTACTTGCCGAACAATTACCTGTAGAGGTTGATTATGTCTGTGGTGTACCAAAGTCTGGGCTGCCTGCCGCAGAAGGCTATGCCGAAGTGAGTGGTACCGAGTTAGTTATGGCAATCGGCCTCAATCAAGCAGACTCAGATAGCATTTTTATGACTCCTGGGCAAACCGAAAGGGATGCTAAAGTTAATGAAAAATATCGTATAAATCGTCACTATATTGATGGCAAAAAACTTTTGGTCGTAGATGACTCTATAGTTAGAGGCACTACTCATATACCAATGGTACAAATGCTTATTGATGCCGGTGCGACTGAGGTTCATCTACGATTGGCAGGACCAATGATGAGCAACCCTTGTTTTCAGGGTACCGCCACCCGAGATCGCCATGATTTACTGGCATATAAAGCACTAATTGCTCTACAAGAAGATGATCCCGAAAAAGTTGTAACTGACGCCCAGGTTGTTGAATGGATCCGTGATTTTGTGGGTGTTGCTAGTCTGGATTTTCTTACACCCGATAATTTACGCAAGTCTGCTGGAAGAGCTGGTGATAATTTAGAAATGGCTTGCATGACCGGGGAATACCTGATTCAGATACCTCGCCGATTGCGAGTGGCGAACGATCTAGATAATCAATACTCACTTACGCGTTGACCTCTGTTATAATCTGTATTAAGGAAGAGTGCAGGAGTGGTTGAACTGGACACTCTCGAAAAGTGTTGTACCCTCACGGGTACCGTGGGTTCGAATCCCACCTCTTCCGCCAAGTCTATTTCTTAGAATTTTTCATTGCGGCTTGAAAGCGCGCTTTGGCATCTGCTACCGAACCACTCGATTCTGTACTTGCTACGGCTGGCTTTTCCACCTGCTCTTTATCTATTCCTAGTTCTTTGTTTTGTTGCTTAGATTTAATAGAGCTTAACCACAGAGAAGCGCCAATTGCCGATAGCCCAGTAGCGCCATAGGCAGCCAAAATAACCAACCCATTGTGCGTTGCATCGTCTTCTATCGAGTCGAATATATGATTGATCGGTTGTCGGGAATAATCGATTACGGCGTTCTGGTTACGCTGCTCGACTAGTTTTGTCCTGATTGACTGTAGTCCAAAAGACATGGCAGCTAGCAGCCCACCACATATCACTGCCCAAATTATTAATCCTATCCCTACCCCACGCAAGCCCGTCAAACGCTCCTCGGCAGAAAATACCAGCAATGCAATCAAGAGTATTGTCGCACCCAGCATGATGTAGGGCAGTAACTTCGCCAGTTTATAAGCGTTTACAAGTTGCTGTTGTTGGTTAAATATCGATGTTTCCTGGCCATTACGACTGGTAGTAAGCGAGCTTGCAGTAAGGGTGGTTTTGGGTAAAAAATCTTTGCTAGTTTGCAGCTTAGCGACATACGCAGCAACAAGCGCATCACTGATGCCAACCATCATCGGTCGGCAACTAATTTGGAACGGGTCAACACCAGACGGTAATTGTCTGGGTGGACACGCCGGCAAGCCTTCAACCCTCTTGCGTGCTGCAGCTCCTATTTCTTTGGCCAACACGGACTTATTAGCACTAAAATCGATTACGAAGTCTGGTTGGGGGGTCTGGCCATTAAGCCAACGAAAAGTACTGTCGATTATTCTCTCACCCGAAGTTTGCAAAAATTCGGGTGGAAAGGCCTTCTTTACCGCCGCTTGTATATCGGGGTTATCGAAGTATATGACTTCGGAAGGCGGGGCGGAAGCTTTTAGGACATCTTGTTTGCTTTGTTCGATTACACCATCGATTACGGTGCTGTATATGCCGCTTTTAGACAGCCATTCATTAATCTGCTTAGGCTGTAAGGTAATTACAACAAGAGAGGTAACGAATAGTAGTAACAAGGCTAGACTTAATAACTTCCAAAGTACCAGACGACCAAGCTTTTTTAGCATAAGGCTATTGTACACCCCCATTTGTTTAGTGCTTTATAATATATGTTATGGAAGATTCTGTTTTTACCAAGATTATTAGGGGCGAAATTCCTTGCCATAAGGTTTACGAAGATGACAAGACACTGGCATTTCTGGACATTCACCCTGTTCAACCTGGGCACGTGTTAGTAGTACCCAAGAGACAGGTAGATGAATTCCAGGAACTGCCGGATGAAGATTATTCTGCTCTTTGGGCAGTAGTAAAAAAAGTTGCCCAGCGCCAAAAGAGGGTTTTGGGCCGCAAGCGAGTTGGTATACATGTGGTGGGGTTGGATGTGCCGCATGCGCACGTGCATGTACTGCCCTTCGATAACCTTGAGCAATATAGGACTATGGCCGATATGGAGGCTGAGCCAGACCACCTTGCATTGGCAGAAATAGCCAAAAAGCTGGCGTTTTAAATGATACAATAGCAAGTATGAGTCCATTTGTTGTTTCTTTATTGTTCGCACTAGGCCTTGGGGGCTGGGTATATAACGTTGTTATGAAGCGTAACGGTAGCCAAACCCAGCAAGCTCTTATGGTGGCGGGCTTTGTAGGTGTGATCGGTATGATTGTGTTTTTCACCCTGTTTAGTACAATCTTCCGTGGCTAGCTACAAGTAGCCGGATAGTACTAATTTTGTAGCCAAAACCGGCATTTATTTGATATCATAAGGCTATGAGTGTGACGGACGAAAAGTCCCTGGGGCGGGTGTTGCAGCTTGCACGGCAAAAAGCCGGGCTTACTCAGCAAGCCATGTGTCAAAAAGCCGGTTTAAGTTATTCTACGTTGGCCAAAATCGAACGTGGCGCCATCAAAGCGCCGTCAATTTTTACGATTCGACAGATTGCCGATGTGCTTGGGTTAACGCTAGATCAATTGGTCGGTGAAGCCGCAGGTGGATCCACCGGCAAAAAGATGAAGACCAAGGGCGGCGTGAGCTTCATATACTTCGACATCAATGGTTGTTTGGTACGCTTTTTTCACCGAGCTTTTACAGCCATTGCCAAAGACACTGGACTAGCGCCCGATACTATAGAGACTGCTTTTTGGCGCTTTAATGACGCTGTATGTAAAGGCCAGATGAGTCAAGAGGCCTTCAACCAGGCCTTTGCCAAACGGCTTGGCTTGGATCAGATAGACTGGCAGTCATATTATCTGAAGGCTGTTGTACCCATCCCAGAAATGCACGAAGTTGTTCGTTGGGCATCTACACGTTATAAGATTGGACTTATGAGTAATATTGGCGAGGGTTTTATCGATGATTTACGCACCAAAAGGCTCATCCCGGACCTGCCCTACGATGCCATAATCGACTCCTCGCAAGTTGGCGCCATAAAACCCGACACAAAAATCTATCAGATAGCCCAAAGCAGGGCTGGCGTTCCTGCAGAAGAGATATTATTGGTGGATGATAGCCGAGCCAACCTAATACCCGCCCAGCAAATGGGCTGGCACGTGATGTGGTTTAACGATTACGACTCAATCGAATCAAGCGAACAAGTTCGAACCGCTCTAGAGCCG
>CAYXYR010000055.1:0-6583 GCA_964469435.1 uncultured Candidatus Saccharibacteria bacterium
CTCCTTCGATTTCGGCCCTGGGCACAAGGGCTGCTACCGAGTCAACAACAATTAGGTCAACTGCGTTACTGCGAACTAATGTCTCGGTAATTTCTAGGGCCTGCTCACCATTGTCTGGTTGACTAAGCAGCAGATTCTCTACATCCACGCCAATCCTCTTGGCATAAGCTGGGTCAAGGGCATGCTCTGCATCAATGAATGCCGCTGTGCCGCCCTGTTTTTGAATTTCGGCAATAGCATGCAGTGTAAGGGTTGTCTTACCGCTAGATTCTGGTCCGTAGATCTCTATGATTCGGCCCTTAGGTATACCGCCGCCCAGAGCGATATCTAGTGACAAACTACCAGTAGGAACGCACTCTACTTTGGTTTGGTGGGACTCCCCCAACTTCATGATTGAGCCTTTGCCAAACTGTTTTTCGATTTGGTCCAAAGCCAAACCGAGTGCCTTGGTCTTGCCAGACTCTTGAACCTCTGTCTTGGCCGTATCTTTAGTTTTCTTTTCTGCCATAGTTGTACCCTCCTAAAATTATAAAAACTATGTTTATCACTCCCAACCTTGGCTATGGCGAGCTAAGACTGTGTAGGCAATAGTATACCAACTTATGAAAGTTGTTAAATAATAATGCTAACAAAGCCCGCCAAACAGGTGTAATCGAAGCGCCAGTGTTTAATTCTTTTGACCGATTGATAACTCAAGCCCGAGGACGGGTTGAGCTTGTTCGGCTTGCAGAGCGCTAGGTTGAGCTGGTGGTAACTGCTCTGTTCTGGGTGAAATTGCCGACTTAACAGATACCAACGAAGTTACAGCTGAGTAAGCCTTCAGGCCATCATTGGCCAAAGTCAAGTTACGATTTCTAATGAAGACCGGCAAAGCCAATAACGCAAAAATAGCAATAACGAATAAAAAGGTATGTTTGTGGGGTCTTTTCATGTTCTTATCTTACTTCCATTGCCACATTGGTTCAACATCGAAGTCATTTAACTTGCTTGATAGACGGTTGGTGTGAAAAACAATCACAATATTACCTTGGCTGGTTTTTTTGTAAACATAGTCGGCAACTCCGCCGCTTCCGTCACTAGCACCAAGCTTAAACTGGTATGATGGACTGCCGCTGAAAGTAGTAGCCATTTCTTCAGTAATAGACCCACCGGGTATAGCATTAACGACGTTAGCGATATCGGCCTTAGCGGCTTTTGATAGGTTTGCGGCCGTCACAGTACTATTGCTAATCACCTTAACTAATATCATTTCACCCCTTGCACTATCAGCGGCCGAAATAGTACAGCTACCAGGTGTCTGAGTTACTACTGCAGCGGAAGGAATCTCGGCACTGTAACACGGAGTGTCAATTTGCTTAGTAACAACAGAGCTACTCGACTGAGTAGTAGTATTGGTCGTTGTTTTGGCGTTATCGTATGAAGTCTTATTTTTGCCATCTTGCGCATTTAGCACAATGCCGAATATAGACAAGCCAATTGTAATCACGCCCAAAACAATGCCAGCAATTGCCAGCTTACGCTTTGATGAACTTAACGAAGTCGTGCCAAAGATTAATGCCAAAACACCTAGTACCAATCCGATTATTGGTATAAGCCAGCCGATCAATCCCAAAACACCTAGTACTAGTGCTGCGATAGCCTTACTCCGTCCATCTTTCTGAACAGCATTGACGGGCATTGCAGGATTTGGATAGGTTGCCTGAGGCATGGCCGCAGGCTGAGTGGCCACAACAGTCGACTGCACCGCAGCCGGCGCGGGGCTGGCGATAGGGGTAGAGGGCTGAGTTGCTACCGACGGCATGGGTGGTGGCGTACCAACAGCAGGAACGGGTGCCGCAGCCACTGCTGGCGTTGCAGTTAATACTTCCGGGCCTGCAGGTGGAGCGGCCGGCGCAGGGCTGACGGGGTTGCCACAACTACCACAAAATTGCTCACCTGGTTTTAGATCGTTACCGCAATGACTACATTTCATATTTTGCCTTCCTTAAAAATTATCATGTTTTCAGACATACCTTTGGCCACATTTGGTACAGAACGCAGCCCTGGAGTTCTTGGGTGAACCACACTTAGTACAGAACCCGCCACCAGATGCCGCAACAGTAACAAACTGGGCTTTATCAAGATCATTAGCTTGCATGAAGTATAGAAAGAATCCTAGCGACAAAAGAACCGTAATCATAATTGAAAAAATCGCAAAATGGACAATCCCAGACGATAAGCCAAAATCGTATAGACCATGCAATAGAGGGACAAGCACCAAGGCTAGGATCATCTTGGCTTTGTTAGAATGAGATATTTTGTAGCTAACCAAGTAATAGCCCAAAATGCTAGTAGTAGCTACATGAAAAAATGGCACTAAAGCCATTCGGAGAAGGCCTGCCTTGGTGCCCAAAAGCAGGGTATACATAATGTTTTCACCCAAACCAAAAGTCAGACCAGAGATAGCAAAAAAGATAACACCGTCGGTCCGCTGGGCAAAATAGCCCTTCTTATAGACAAAAATAGCCAACGGGACAAACTTGGCTGCTTCTTCTATAAAGCCTACACCTAGGAAGTTATAGAATCTTTGCGATAATGTGTAGGTAGACATTGTGGCCAGACTAATTGGAGTAAGTAACATCTCTAAACCAACAGCTATAAACACAGCCAAAAGGCCAAAACCAAAAGCAGCCCATAGCATTTCTGGTGACATTTTTCTGCCATGATCATGTGCCAAAAGGTACCACACCAGCCCAACGCCGATGCCAATAAAGGACATAATCAATAGATACATAATTGCCTACATTTAAACATTAGCGATGTGTATTTTCAACGACAATCAAAAACCTTAGGCCAAAGTTCCTAGAACTTGCTAGTGCTTTGACATATAATAAAGTGTAATTATGCGCATATCCGATGCTTTGGTGGAAAAGCTCTTGGGCGAACTCGGCACAGTAACTGCCGAGCAGATTAGTGGCTTACGCGAACAAGAAAAATCCGAAAAAAGACCGTTGCAAGATTTGGTCATAAAAAACGGCCTTGTCTCGGAACGCGACCTAACCAAACTATATGCCAAAGAAATCGATGTACCTTTTGTGGAGCTTAATCCGACAGACATAAAGCCGGATACCCTAAAGCGATTACCAGAGCGTATTGCCCAGCAATACCGAGTAGTGGTTTTTGGCTTGGACCAAGACAATATTCCTCAACTTGCCATGGAAGATCCGGATGATATACAAGCCATCAACTTTTTGCGCAAAACTCTAGGCCAAGACATTAAGGTCTTTACCACTACCAGCAGTGCGATAACCCGAATTTTAGGTCAATACAGAGGAAATATCAGTAGTGAGCTAACTAAAGTCATTACGGCCGAAGAACTGCCCGAACAACAAGTCGACGACGTTAGCGAAGAAGATGTTGCCGAGGACTCTCCGATTGCTCAGACAGTTAATCTGCTTATCGAGTATGCCGTCAAAGCAGGAGCCAGCGATATTCACATCGAGCCACGAGAAAACTACGTTTTAGTTCGCTACCGCGTAGACGGCATTTTGCGGGAAGCCAATAAACTGCCCAAAAAAGTCCTGGGCGCACTTGTGTCTAGAATCAAAATACTAAGTAACCTAAAAATTGATGAACGCCGCGCCCCGCAAGACGGCCGTTTCAAGGTAGAAATTGCCGGCCAAGTGTTTGCCATACGAGTATCTACCCTGCCCATTGTAGATGGCGAAAAAGTAGCCATGCGTATCCTTAACGAGTCCGCTAAAGCGGCTACGTTGGAAGAATTAGGCTATTGGGGTAGTGCCCTTAGTACAATCAATAAAGCAATAGTTCAGCCCCATGGCATGGTGCTAGTAACCGGCCCAACCGGTTCCGGCAAATCAACTAGTTTGTTTAGTGTACTAAGTATGCTAAACAAGCCAAGTATCAATATCTCGACAGTCGAAGATCCAGTGGAATATCGGGTACCTGGTACCAATCAAACTCAGGTTAACCCTGTGGCTGGAATGACCTTTAGTAGCGGACTTAGAGCCCTGCTACGGCAAGACCCCAACATCATTATGGTGGGTGAGATCCGTGACGGCGAAACTGCCAACCTGGCCGTCCAAGCCGCTCTGACTGGTCACTTGGTATTTAGTACACTCCACACCAACAACGCCGCCACTTGCCTGCCGCGTCTGCTAGATATGGACATCGAGCCATTCCTAATTGCCAGCACAGTTAGGGCCGTGGTAGGGCAGAGATTAGTTCGTAAACTTTGTACAAAATGCCGTGAGTCTTATCAGCCAGACGCGGCCGCAATGAATGACTTCAACGAGACTTTTCATGCCGATGATCCAGAAGTCATACAAACTATTGCCGACTTAGAGAAACAAGCCAAAGATGCCGGCCTTGGTGGCGACATGGCCGTAGCCGATCTGGCAAGTAGTAGCTCGGGCATAAACCAGCTGTGGCGAGCTCACGATGGTGGCTGCGAAGCTTGTAGTAACACCGGCTATAAAGGCCGGATGGGCATATACGAAGTCTTAGGCAGCTCGCCAGAATTACAAAAATTAATTGTTAGCAACGCTACCAGCGAGCAACTACAAGACCAAGCCATCCAAGAAGGAATGGTGCCAATGCAAATAGATGGTCTAATTAAAGCCCTGCGTGGCCTGACTAGCATCGAAGAGATTCTGCGTGTAACTAGCGAGACATGATGAACTTTATATACACAGCCTCAACTAAAGAAGGAAAAACAATCCATGGCACGCTAGAGGCCGCCAGCAAAGAAGCAGCCATTTCTAGCCTAAAACACCAAAATCTCCGACCAATTGTGCTCAAAGTAACTTCGGGCAAAAGCACTGGCAAAAAACGGTTCGGCTTTGGTAAGCGAGTCGGCCTTAAAGACCTAGTAGTTTTTACTAGGCAGTTATCTACTATGGTTTCGGCTGGTGTGCCACTCAACCGCAGCCTAGCCACACTCCAGTCCGAGACAGATAACACCTACTTTAAGCAGGTTATCGGTGCGGTGAGCAAAGATGTTCAGTCAGGGAAACCCTTGGGCGAATCTTTTGCCCAGTTCCCTAACGTGTTTTCGGAGGTTTACGTAAACATGGTTAAAGCGGGCGAAGCGGGCGGAATCCTAGACGACATACTCAAACGGCTAGCGTCTCAAATCGAAAAAGAATCGAGCATGCACAAAAAAATTCGCAGTGCCATGACCTACCCAGTTGTAATCCTCTCTGTTACAGTAGTAGCCTTCTTTGGCATCATGATTTTCATCATTCCCAAAATAAATAAGATCGTCAAAGACCTAGCCGGTCCAAACACCCAACTACCTATCTACACCCGCATCTTGCTTGGTGTGAGTGACTTTATGCGGCACAACGCTATCCTTATTCTTATAGCTGCAGCGGTATTAGCCTATTTTATCGGTCGCTATGTAAAAACCCCCAAGGGTAAGTATCAACTACATGCCCTTTTGCTACGAACCCCCGTTATTAAAACTGTCATTACCAAAGTAGCAGTAGCCAGATTTGCAAGGACATTTGCATCGTTAATGGCCGCTGGGGTTGGCGTGCTAGATGCACTCGAAGTCACTGGTGGTGCAATTGGCAACAAGGTAATTGAGGCTGAGCTAAAAGAGGCCGCCAAACAGGTAAAGAATGGCAAGCAACTATCAGAACCGCTAGCCAGCAGCAAACACTTTCCGCCTATCATTTCGCAAATGCTTGCCGTAGGTGAAGAGACAGGCAAAATCGATGAGATTTTGGTCAAGGTGGCTGACTTTTACGAAGAAGAAGTTGACACGCTTATTGATGGATTAACCTCAATAATCGAGCCGCTTCTTATTATTGTGCTCGGTGCCGTTGTTGGTCTAATTGCCGCGAGCGTAATGGGCCCAATAGCTAACCTCAGTAAAAACATCGGCAACCAATAGTAAGCCATCGATACCGCTTGACGACTTTATGGTTATGCTTATAATCAGTATTAGATGCTACAAAAAGCACTCTATAATTAATTAATCTAAATAGGGGTGGGCAAATGACTCTTAAGAAAAAACAAAGTGGTTTCACCATCGTGGAACTTCTGATCGTAATTGTAGTAATAGGTATTTTGATGACCTTGGTTATCGTAACCTTTACTGGTATCCAACAGAAAGCACGTAACACCAAGCGAGCAAACGACATCAAAATCTTCCACAGTCAGGTAGAGGCTTACTTTGCACAAAATGCTAAGTACCCAAGCTTGAGCCAAATCAACGACAGTACTTGGCGAGGCACCAACCTAAAAGGTATTGACCCAGACACCTTCAAAGAACCACGCTGGACGAACGCAGCAGCCTGTACTTCAAACGGGACACCAATACTAGCTGCGGCCGTATCTGACACCTGCTATGGCTACACTGTTACACCAGCTAACTGTGATAACGCTGCTGGCGGTGACTGTACTGGCTATACGCTTACAGCTAACCTAGAGGGCGGCGGCACTACTAGCAAGAGCAATCTTAACTAGAAGTTTAAGGTAAGCCAAAAAACTGGGGCAAAAAACAGCCCCAGTTTTTATTTGCCTGCTTGAATAGGCTCACACACAATGATACGTTTAGATTATGACTAAGCACTTG
>CAYXYR010000056.1:0-6404 GCA_964469435.1 uncultured Candidatus Saccharibacteria bacterium
TCATAAGGACGGTATTGTAACAGATAAACACGAACTTTTCACGGACTAGAAACGATGTATGGAATCAGACCCTGTGCTACGAGCGAATGATACATTAACGCGGTATTTTAGAAGTGGGATGGTCACAACCCTAACGTGGTGCAAATAAGTGTAGGTGTGCTGTGCATCTGGGTTGTCTGCAACCAATGGCTGTTTGTGGCGCCGATAATCCCAGTAGGTATAGGCAAAGGTGGCGATTATTATCCCGGCTAACAGTGTTGAAGATATCGCTAAGGCTCCTGTGTTAGCAAGTGATCCGGCCGTTTTTACACCCAGCACAACCGTGACGTTACCAACAGCCAGCTCTGCAACACGCGGTTGCGTAGTGACAAATGCCAACGGCTCTTCGGTAGTAATATGCGTTTTGGTGTTTGTAAGCATGTCTAGAATGTCAAAACCATTACCTATTAACGGAATGCTTTTACCTGGAGTTGCTGCATAAATGTGTTGTAGATCTGGCGACTGAGCAATACCAACAACCCCTTCTGTCATCTGCACGGAGGTATCTAGCGTGCCGTTATCAGCGCCATGGACGTATATCTTGTCGGATGCAGTGTTTGGCGTGCCTCCCCAGCCTTGAGCGGCAGTACTAGCAAGATACAGTTTAGAGTTATCTCCATTCAAGATACCATTAGAGTACGCTATATCTGTTGGCACGGTCCAGACCACAGAATTATCACTCAATTTTAACTTAATGATTTTACCCGGGCTGCTACCAAAACAGGTTGCATAATAGTATGGGTAATCTTTATCTACGGAGAATATTACTGTTGGTGCAATTCTATCGTTTCCACAATCTAAGCTAACCGTATCGCGAATTGTATCTGTAGCAGGGTCAATTATCCAAATTCCGGCCTGCCCAGACGTACCCCTAAGCACATAAATATAGCCGTTTGGCCCCAGCCACGCGGTAACTGGGTTCCCTGGGAGGGTTATGTCTTTGACCCAAGCGTTGTTTGCCGGATCGATAACTGAAATGCTTGGGAGAGCCATATTTGGTGAGTAATATTTTGTCGAATCAGCATTGAATGTACCCGTATTTGCCTGGGCATTATCTGGATAATTTGTGGCTTCCGTGACTGCTGCGGGATTTACGGCATCAAATACCGCTGGCTTAGAACCCAACGCTGAGCCAAATTGCATTAATTTATCATTATTTACAGAAGGCAATAGCCCCAGCCACACTGTATTTTGCTGAACTGGGTATGGCGAAACTGGGTTGATTGCATTATCACTAAGTCGTAACTGGTTCGTTTTAACACTACTGAAGTTATTATTGACAGTATTAAAATAGGCATAGCCAGAGTTAGTAATAGCCTTAACGCTAATAGGGTTGTTGCCGTCCGGCAAGTTACTAAGTGTCGCAGACCAATTACCAGACCCGTCGGCGCGAGTCTGCTTGATTGTGATGCCAGACTTACTTAGCAAAATCGCTGCATTGGGCGTGGCCGTACCAGAAATTGTAAATGAATTGCCACTGTATTCTTGGCCATTGGCCGGGCTTACAATCTGTAGGGTTGCCGCAGAGGCACGACGGTATGCCGCTATTGGCACTAGTACTGTGGCAAACAACGAGATTGCTATTAATAAACGCGAGGATTTGGTGAATATATTTGTTAAGCTTTTCACTCATAACCAGTATAGCGTGTTTTAACAAATTCCGAAATCGGCCAAAAGAAGCACTGCTTGGACTAGATTAACAGATGTAAATATGATATAGTCTATCTGCTCTGCTCACTGTCTATGGGCCTCGTCAAGGGAAAAGAGCAGCCCGACAAATTTTCACACAAATTTGCCGGCTTTGGTGAGAAAAACCGTAGGTTTGTCTCCATTACGGCGGCGTAGCTCAGCTGGTTAGAGCACAGGACTCATAAGCCTGGGGTCACAAGTTCAAGTCTTGTCGCCGCTACCAAATAGACATAAAAAAGAGCCCTCTCGTGATTGGGCTCTTTTATTTATATGATTATTTTTTTAGGCGAGTAAATCGTCGTATTCGCTTATTCTAGTGTCGCTACTTGGTAGTAGTTCGTACGCTAACTGAATGGGAGTTTTCATTTTTAACTATTTTCCTTATTAGTGTATTTTTGATGGTTTTTGTTTTGTTGATCAATCAAAACTGATTATTATTATACATAAGCTTTATTATTTGTCAAGTATATTGCAATACAGTTGTTTGTAATTATTGGTTTTTGTGCTTAAATACGCATGCAGATAAATGTTCTTGGCTCGATCAGATCCTAGGTTCCCTTCGGTAATCGCAGTTCGGTTAGAGAAAGAAATAAAGGTCGACTGCGATTAACAAAACAATTTTGTTTAGAAAGTTACATTACATGTACAAACTATTTGTAGGTGGTCTACCATTTAGCACCACTGACGAAGAACTCCAGGAGCTGTTTGCAGCTCATGGTACTGTTGCCAGCGCAACCGTCATCAAAGACCGCGAAACAAACCGAAGCAAAGGCTTTGGCTTTGTTGAGTTCGAGAACGACGAAGAAGGCAAAGCAGCAGAAAAAGCTCTTCATAACAGCGAACTCGGTGGCCGTACCATTACGGTTAACGAAGCTCGCCCACGCGAAGAACGACCACGTCGCGACTTCGGTGGCAACAATGGCGGTGGTTCATTCCGCCAAAGCAGCTGGTAGTATTACCCGCTAAAATAAAAACCTCCCTTAATGGGAGGTTTTTAAATTCCTGTTATCTGCACATTGGGCGGCTTTTTATCATCATCCTTGCCCAACTCCATCGGGACTTCTTTCTGGATGTGCACTTTATTCCAATCTGGTGCCCGCTCTTCTTTGGCAAGCTGCATCTTATAGCGAACGTAGCCTTCGTAAATCAGGGCTGTCATGGCAACCGGTAGCGATAAGTACAGAACATACTGGGCTGGGCCAAACCAAAATTGCACAATAATGGCCAGTACGGATGCCACGCCACCGCTAATAAGCGCTTTATTGGCTAGCTGTAACCTGTCGCCATGTATCTTAACTACTGGTTGCTGATCATCCATAATTCTAGAGCTTATTATAGCATCCGAGCATACGCGACAAGCAGCGTTGACACAATCACCCCTGTTTGCTATGATTATTTAGCCTTTATCGCGGGGTAGAGCAGTGGCAGCTCGTGTGGCTCATAACCACAAGGTCGCAGGTTCGAGTCCTGCCCCCGCTACCAAGTGAAAATAACAGAGGTGAGTCAACGAAAAAGGTTGGCTCACTTTTTTTGTTTACCCCTGTTATTTTGGTTCGAGTCTTGCTTGGTGTTTTTGCTCATGCTTGCAATATCTTCTTTCAAATATCAAACTAAGGAACTATGGGAGTAATACAATGCCCAAATCTTTGTGAAGGATGCCCAATTAGAGAGGGTTTTGAAGGAAGTGAACCAGAATTAATGACAGAGCTAGGTTATACTGCGTCAGGAACTATTAGTGGCGATAGAAAAAGTGTTTCATTTGAGCTAGAAGATGGTATGCCTGTGGGGGAACGAACTTCAACAATAGGAATTTTAAACAGTGATGGGGTTACGGGCTATACGTTTGAGGCTCTTGGAAGTGAATGGGACAAGGGCAAAGTCGAAAAAGCTTTAGAAGACTGTGAAGCTCCTCATGAGATAACATATGGGTTCTTACATCTTCGAAGAAAAATGGGGTGCACAGCACTAGACAATATTTAATTGTTTCCACCGACTTAATTCCGCAAGGAGTGGGTTCCAATTCGAATGTACGTGGGCTACCAAGTGAAAATAACAGAGGTGAGTCAACAAAAAAGGTTGGCTCACTTTTTTGTTTACCCCTGTTATTATGGTTCAAGTCTTTCTTGGCGTTTTCTCGTATATTCAGATACAGTAGTAATCATGTGGAAGAAACTCTCATCTCAAGTTCTATTCAAACACCCTCGCCTTCTCGTTGAAGAGGACAATGTACAATTACAGTCAGGTAAATCAATCCAGTACCTACGTTATGGTTATGGCGGTGATGGGGTGGTTATTATCGCCCTCAACGACAAAAACGAGGTGCTATTTATTCGGGAGTACTCCTACATTCCCAACAAACGAATCCTCCAACTTCCGATGGGCAAGGTTGAGGACGGCGAAAGCTATGAAGAGGCTGCAAATAGAGAACTCCAAGAAGAGGCCAACCTTAATGCTAACGAACTTGCTGTGAAAGGCTCTTATTTCCAGAATCACCGACGCTCAGAGAGTAAGGGATACGTGGTGTTGGCAACAGAACTTGAAGAATCCGTTACTGAGTCTGATTTAGAAGAAGAAAATATAGAGAATGTTTGGGTACCAGTTAGTAGGATCCAAAGCCTCGTAGAACAGGGTGAGATTGTTGATGCAGATACACTCTCCAGCTTAAGTATCTGTAAGTTTTAGGTTCTAGTCTAGGGCGGTAGAGTATATTACTCCTATTCCACCTCCATTTATTTGCTTCCATCTTACTAACTCTTGAAGAAGTAGGTTCCAATTCGATACCACGTGGACTACCAAGTGAAAATAACAGATAGAGATTGGTTCCAAAACCAGTCTTTTTTGATTCTCACTAAATCTGCCTCTGTAAATATGGTTCGAGTCCTGTGCGGTTTGATTTTACTTATGCTTGCAAGCGGCTACGACGCATACTAGACTTGACCATGACATACTATTGGAAAGGATGTGTATATGGCAGTAGTATCAATGGAGCTACCGTGGGGTACACCCCAACCAATAGACGAGGTAATAGCGAAAATATCCCGCAAAAACGAAACGGATCGTCTCAGCTAACAGCCCAGAGATATCACGCAAGATCTACGCGATGGCCTCGATCGGCTAGTTGCCGACGCCAAAGTGGGTGATCCAGTGATGTGCCTAAGTGGGCAGGCGCCATATTGTGGTCTTGCCGTTGCTGTTGGTTTTCTCCCAGAGGGAGATCCCTTTTACGGCAAGCCGTATTCAGACGGCCCAGGGTTGGCATTGTTGTTCGACGATGTAACGAAGGTGGCAACAGAAGGTTCAGGCCAGACGCCAGAACCTGTTTTGCAGATTGGTGATATGGAGCATTCGTCTAGGGGCCTCATAAGGCTATTAGGCAACTCTCCTGACCCACTAGATTCTTTCGGAAGAAATATTGGTTCTGTCTTGATCGGCAAAGACGCAATCGAGGACCGTGCCGCGAGATTATCAGGTCCATGGAGGTTTGCGGCGCTTATGGCGCTGAAGAGTGCGGGTGTTTCTGTAGACTGTGAGCTAGAAGAACAAGACCAAATAGAAGCTAGGGAAGCATTGTACTGGGCCATAGCGAGGTTCGCCGCGTATCACAGCGATGATCATGCTGCAAAACACAGTGGTTACGCACTAGTGTTAGCAACCCAAGTATTACGTCCAGACGAAGACGCGTTAAGAAATAGACCAAGAGCAATGGTTGCAGAGCATCTACATTTCAAGTACCGCTATGGATTACAACGTGCATTGGTTGATGGGACTATAGATTGGCTCGTAGAACAAACACAGGGATCCACGCATCTTGCCCCTCGAGAGATTAAACAAACATACCCCCACGGCAAGTAATATCCTTCCACCTAGCTAACTCACTCAACATACCGTTCCAAGACGAGGTAACGTCGGCTACCAAGTGAAAATAACAGATAGAGATTGGTTCCAAAACCAGTCTCTTTTTGATTCAATCAATTTTCACCTCTGTAAATATGGTTCGAGTCCTAAGAGGCTTTTACCGTTAATTCTTTCATAGTATACTGATAACCATAAACACTTAATCTCCACCACAGATTAACGGAGTTACAACATCAAAACCTTCCACAGTACTTTCTATAAAGCATTAGCTGTTTTTGTGTTTGTACTAACACTGTCTATTCTTTCTGGTGGGAAGGCCCATGCTGCCACCATAGACGTCGCAGCAGGCAATGATGAAACAACCGTAAACTCCAACTGTTCCCTTAGCGAAGCCATAACCAACATCAACAACGGTGATGCTAGCACCTACCCAGAATGTGACAGTACTAACTCAGATCCCTTTGGTACTGATGATACGATCAATCTACCGAGCGGGACGATAACGTTGACGGCGGATCTACCTCAGATTACTGAATCAGTCACTATCACTGGTGCAGGGATGGGTAAAACAATCATTGATGGGGATGGGCAGTGGGCCGGGGTGAATGTGGATCTTGCTTCAGGAAATTTTACCTTAACAGATATTACAGTAACTGCCTTTAAGGACACCGGTGTACTGGTTAATGATGCAGAGGTAGTGACAGTCTCTCAGGTTGAAGTTAACGGTGCTGGTTCAGTTAGCTCGGCGGGATATATGCTTGGTTTCGGTCTTAACAATGATACCGTTTACGATAACACTATCAACATCTCAGATATGTACA
>CAYXYR010000057.1:0-6245 GCA_964469435.1 uncultured Candidatus Saccharibacteria bacterium
GCACTTGGCAAAATAGCGCAAAATGCACAAGAACTGGAAAAGCATAGCAACTAATAACCTAGATAAGTAAAGGTAATTGCAGAGTACTGATAAATAGCCAACATAGAGCTAGGCAAACAATCGCTACTACGATGCCAGGAGCATTCAACACCGCTAACACGCCGGCTACGGTGCTCAAGCCGACGGGTACGCCCACAAACCCTTGATGTTTTTTAGCACGAAGCATATTGTATCTTGCCAGGCGTAGACCAGCGCATATGGGTATTAGGAACGCAATCAATTGAATCCGGACATCGCTATAACGCATGACAATGATTACAAATGGTGATATACCAAAAGTAACTAAGTCTGCAAGGGTATCTAGCTGTGCACCATATTCTGAAATTTGATTAAGTTTGCGGGCTAGCCAGCCGTCTAAGGTATCTAATATTGCCCCCAGCAAAAGTAGCATACCGGCCAAAGCAAAGCGCTCTAGCGTGGCCAAGCGGATGACAACAGCACCTACAATTAGATTTCCTAATGTTATATAACTAACGGGCTTCAAGAGTTTATGAATCGATTTTTCCAATGATTGTTTCTCCGGCTTTAACATTTTGACTAATCTTAACGGAAGGCGTTACGCACTTGGGAATAATTACAGTAACTTGTGATCCCAAATTTATTCTACCTATTACAGCACCCTTTTTTACCAAGTCTGTTGGTTTAGTATACGTTTCTATGCGTCGTGCCAAAAAACCTGCAATCTGAATGACTTTAATTTTTAGATCATTATTTGCAATAAGTATCTCTGTTTTTTCGTTCTGCAGGCAATCTATAAATGACCTTGCCGGGAAAAATCGCCCGGCTTGGTGTGTAACACTAATTATAGACCCGGTAATTGGTGATCTATTGTAATGAACATTGAGCGGAGACATGTAGATAGAGATTATGTAGCCTTCTTTGGCAACATCTTGGGTAATGGTGCGTATTAAGCCATGCGTCCTTTTGTTGCCCTTCAGAATGTTTATTTTATTCTGCGTAAACGGCTCAACTGCAATAATTTTGCCGTCTGCAGGAGAAACTAACTCATTTGATTTTGCGGCAGTTTTGCGCGTCGGGTTACGTAAAAAAACAAAACGCCAAAATAGTAAACATATAACGACAAATATCAGCAGCAAGAACATGTATACATCATACTGCCTAAAAGCAATTTTGCTGTATTACAAGCCAGTAGTTTAGTGTAAAATTCTATATCTATATGGATTCTACTTTTGCATTTGTAATAGTGTTACTGGCAATGTCGGCCGTGTGCTCGGGGCTAAATGTAGCCCTGATGGCGTTGGAGCCAGCAGATTTACGCCGTAAAGCCAGGCTCGGTAACAAGCAGGCTAAGCAGGTGTTGCCACTTCGTCAGAACAGCCATCTTAGCCTGGCTAGTATATTGCTGACTAACGTAGCGGTTATATCAGTAACGTCTTTGGTTCTGGAGCACAGGTTCAATGGTGTGATTGCTGGTATCTCTAGTACGTTGCTGATTGTGGTATTTGGTGAGATATTCCCACAAGCCATATTTTTGAAGCGAGCCTTGGAAGTTACAGCATTTTTATCGCCTGTGCTCAAAGTGATGGTGATAGTAACATACCCAGTAGCCAAGCCGCTACAGATGTTGCTAGACAAGCTGGTCGGGCATGATCCTGGTAAGCTACACTCTCGTCATGAACTCGGCATGATCATATCGGAACACTCTGGCAAAAAGGGCAGTGAGCTTGACGAAGACGAAGTAGAGATCATTAAGGGTGCGCTTAAACTTAGTGAGACGCACGTGTCTGATGTAATGACGCCAATTAGCCAAGTGTATAGACTCAAACCCGACGCAGTTATAGATGCCGCCAAGATAGACGAGATTAAGGCTCAAAACTACAGTCGAATACCGGTTTTTGATAAAAAAGAGGCTAAACCGTATGGTGTGTTGCTAATGAAAGACTTGGTAGACATTGATTTTGATGAACAATCTTATGAAGTCAGGGATTTGCTCCATCATCCTCTGAAGGTTGTTGGATCACGCATGGCGCTAGACACTATGTTTCGTAAGTTTATTGCGGCTAGGTCACACCTGATGTTGGTAGAAAAGAATGATCGAATCGCTGGCATAATTACCATCGAAGATCTGTTTGAAGCTTTGCTTGGGCACGAGATAGAAGACGAAGCCGACGGCAGACGACCAAAGAAATAATTTACCTTATTTCGCTATCTATGCCGTGTTCTTTACGGAAATAATCGTCTTGCAAGCTGGCGATTTGCTGCTGTTCTCGTTTTACTGCTAGCCAGCGCAGCGCGTATAGTACGCCAACTCCAATAGCCATCAAGACAATCAGGCCGATAAGGATTTTTACAATTATTGATGTATTGCCCTTTTTGCCTAGCAGCACAAAGGTCGTTTGGTCGTTTAGCTCTAGTCTAGCAACCGATTTGATTGGTTTGGTAGGGATCTCTTGCCAGTCATTAGCCAGAGTGTAGAAAGAATATGCACCGAAGGGCAGCTTTTTAACATTTACCGTTACTATGGCTGGTTGCTTAAATCGGGTCACAATATTACCATCGCTGGTTTTGCACAGGACTTCGTATGGGCCAGCAACTGTGGAATATTTGTCTTTGCTTGGTGCCAGGGCGTCATTATTAACCCTAAGTGAACAGTTGGCCTCGCTATCAAAAGCGCTCTTTGGTATGGTTACTGTTACACGTTGATCTTCGCTAGTTAGGGTAGTTTGATCAGAGTCCGTGTTGGCCTGAAATAGTTCTGTTGTAATTTGCGAGGTTGCATATTCGGACTTAAGGTCATTAGAACCTACGACTCTCAACCTGTAGTAATAGGTTGTACCAAAGTCGACACTCGTATCGTCGTAGCTTTCTTCGGGCGCGCTATCTTTGCCAACTTTATCCCATGATTTTTGATCAGTCGATCTCTCTAATTCATATCCAGATAGGCCCGGGTCGTAACTTGGATTCTTCCATGTAAGGCGTACGGTAGATTTATCTTGGTTGTTGGTATTAAATTCGGTTGGCGCGCTAGGAGGAGTACTGACAACTGAGCTACTAGCTGGGCTGCTACCTGTGCCCGATCTAGAACCGGTACTTCGAGGTGAGCTAGACCCCGAAGATCCCGAAGAACCGCTAGACCCCGAAGATCCCGAGGAGCTGCCTCCGCCTCCACTGCTACCTCCGCCACCCGAAGGTGGTTGGGGCGGACTATTTACAGTAACCTTGCGCGTGGCTGCAGAGCTACCGGCACCATTAGAACACGTTAGTGTATAGGTCTTTACGCCAGCGTTGGCTGTGTCGCCAGTACGGTTCTCGGAGCCATTGGCTGCTTTGCCGCCGCCCCATGAACCTGATGCAGTACATATGCTTGGATTGTTCGATGCTGACCAAGCTAGAGTCAACCCAGCTCCACGCGTTAAGGAAATATCGCTATTGGCACTATTGGCTAGAAGTGTGACGCTTGGTGGATTAGTGACGGTTATGGCTGGGCCATAGCAGGGCTCGGGTATGAAACCATTGAAAACTATCGCAATACCCCAATCAAATGAGTACACACCCGGGTTACCTGGGGCAGTCAGGGTTAGGTTAAATTGCACAGAACCACCTGGCGGTATGTTACCTGGCAGGTCTGTCCCGCTAGCGTTCCATATGCTTCCGCCAACCCGATATTCGGCCAACGCTACACCGAAGTTCGGTGAGTAGGTGGATGAACCGCTGTTATAGAACTTAACAGTTCCAGTAAAGCGTTCGCCGGGGCGGACGACAGTTTTACTGGGAGTAACCTGTTGGCAGGTAGCATGGTGTGAAGGATCGGATGTAATGGGTGGCGTCTCTGCCTTGGTGGACAATAACAGGGCTATACCTCCCGTTAGGGCGAAGGCCAGTGTAAATATTGCTGCCGCATATTTGCCGGTCAGTTTTTTTATGACTCGGTAGGTTTGATTGTTGGGAGCTTTGTGTTTGCTCGACATAACATCATTGTAAATGATTATGCATTAATGAGCCATAATCCATTGACACTTTTAACCATAAGTGCTAATATATATGTTTTGCAATGTAAATTGGAGCAGTTTGTCGTGCCAGAGAGCCCTGAGAATAATATTGGTAAAGAAGGTGTCTACATGCCCTTTGCTGCTGCTGTTGATCTCGGCGTGTTAGACCCGAGCTCTGTTCCTTCGCACTCACCACAAGAGGCTTTAGATCAAATTCGAAACGGATATATGCCTCCTTATGGCGCGGTTGTAGACGTTGGAAGTGAACCTGCTGCATTTGATTTACTTAAGTCGCTTAGTGATGGCACAGAATTTAAGGTTATGCCTACGCCTAAGGCGGCTGTTTGCGCCGATTCTGATCAAATAATAATGCCAGGTGACATCGTGTACTGGCCGTCGCCAGACAAACTAAAAGTAATAGGACGAACTCTAACTCGAGAACGAGCAACCTGGCTAGATACTAGCAAGGGAGTGTATAGGGGTGCAGGGCGCTTGGCTTGCCAGTTTTATGGACTGGATAGCCCGGAGTACGATGTTGAAGAAGTTACTGAAGCCGGCATAGTTATTGCCACACCACGACGTCGATATTATTAAAAACTTGTGCAACGACCACTGTCGACTGCTATAATGCTAGGCATTGTTGTGGTGCGTTGGCCGAGAAGTTAGGCACAGGTCTGCAAAACCTGGTAGACGGGAGCGTTACCCGTACGCACCTCCATTTTTTTATAACGAACTTTTGGAGCGTATACTTGGCTCATGAATGCATGGAAAAACGCTCAAAAGAATTTACACAAAGCTGCGAAAATTATGGGGGCCGAACCCCAGCTACTTGATTCGCTCTTGCTGCATGACCGATCAATAAAAGTAGACGTACCTATAGAGCGTGATAATGGCGAGTCGATAACTTATAAAGGTTACAGACTCCAACATAATAATTGGCGAGGACCATACAAGGGCGGTTTGCGTTTTCATCCTGAGGTTGATGAGGACGAAGTCAAGGCTCTTAGTTTTTGGATGACTATAAAAAATGCATTAATCGATGTGCCTTTTGGGGGTGGTAAGGGTGGAATATCTGTAGACCCGCATCAGTTATCGCCAGCTGAAGTCGAAAGATTAACACGTAGTTTTACTCGCCAGTTAGCTGATTATATAGGGCCAAATGTCGATGTGCCTGCGCCAGACGTAAATACGACCCCACAGATTATGGCCTGGATTGCCGACGAATATGGTGATAAGGCGGTTGTTACCGGAAAAGCTATAGATGATGGCGGGTCCGAGGGTCGAGAAGAGGCTACTGGGTTGGGAGGCGTTATTGCTCTACTTAGCCTCCTCGAGTGTCGCAGGGAAAATCCATTAGGCAAAACAATAGCTATTCAGGGCTTTGGTAATGTTGGTCAATGGGCAGCCCATTTCTGCGTAAAGCGCGGTATTAAGGTTGTTGCGCTCGCAGATTCACGTGGTGCACTATATGCGCCGGATGGTTTTACTCAAATTATTGAGCTTGCTAAGGCTAAAAAACAATATGGTAGTCTGCAAGAAGCTGCCGAAAAACTCAAGATTAACGCCAGTCCTATTAGCGAAAAAGAACTTTTTGAGCTATCTGTTGATGTTATTGCCCCATCGGCCCTAGATAATGTTATTACCGACGAAAACACATCGCGCATCAAGGCATCTTATGTGTTGGAACTTGCCAATGGGCCAACAACTCCCGAGGCAGACACGTTGCTACAAAAAGCGGGTAAAATTGTCATACCCGACGTCTTGGCAAATAGTGGAGGTGTACTAGTTAGTTATTATGAGTGGTATCAGAACAGAAATAATGAGTCTTGGTCCAAGCAACAAGTTTTTGAAAAGTTAGAACTGCAAATGTCACGAACCGTCCGTGCCGTTTACGAGCTGCAACAACAAAAAAATATTACGCTCCGCCAAGCGGCATATATTGTTGCTTTACAGCGCCTTGAGGCTGCCGGCAAAAAACGGTAGTAGTCTGCTGGCTAACTTTTCGGTATAATCTGTTCGTAACTTATGGGCGAGTGGCGGAATTGGTATACGCGACGGACTTAAAATCCGTTGGTCTAAACAACCTTGAGGGTTCAAGTCCCTCCTCGCCCACCATAACAACAAATCGATCCTTGTGATCGATTTTTTATTATGTTGGAGTAGTGATAATTAAGCCTGGCTGATAAAAAATGGTGCTATACTGAAATTACAAATAAATTAGGACAAACCCCAACA
>CAYXYR010000058.1:0-6106 GCA_964469435.1 uncultured Candidatus Saccharibacteria bacterium
ATAAAAATCGGTATTAAGCCACTCAAAACTACTCACAGGAGTAAGCTGCGGCACAAAGATTGTCTTTCCGCCAATATTCAGTTCGGTAATATGACTACCGGGATCATTGAGCGCACCGGCAAACTCTGCAGGGTCACCAAATCCCTGATTTTGAGGATGGTCTGATGCATTCGGCTCAATTAACCCACGATATGCATCAAAACTAGTCTGTACTGTTTCGCCCGAGAAATTTGAAGTCATATTATCCCTAACAATATTGTATACTTAACAAGTAATTAACCAACAAATATTATATCATAATAATATTAAATATTCAATACTTTGAGCAATACAGCTTCTTCAGAAAAAAATCTCGATAAATTCTTCGAAAAGTGTCAACAATTTGAAGAAAAGATCCTCGGCAAACGCAATGAGCTCGTTGCTCTTTTGATGCAATATGAAACCCACACTACAGCAGAAGATGAAATTGAGCGCTCCCTGAATACACTAAGAGGCGTAAAAACCGAGTTTTCACACATTAACGAACCACTAACAGATCTAACCATTGCGACATTTTTCCCACTAAATCTACCACTTTATTCGCTTGTTTTATTCGGTATCGTCCCTAGCGCGTTCGCAAATAATGTATTTATTAGACCGCCTGAAGTGATGCACGAAATTTTAAATGAAATATGGTCAATTCTAGAGATAGAAGGTTCATTCCCTGCGGTCAGCTTGCATGCGACACCACGAACAATATTTCTCGAATTATTCGCCAAAAATTGTGATGTCATAATTTTTACTGGCAAATATCAAAACGCACTGGCGATTCACAAAAGCTGTCCAGACTCGCTACTTTTGTACAATGGGAGCGGTGTTAACCCATTCTTAATCTGCCGGGATGCAGATGTTACATTAGCCGCAAAAAAGGCAGTGGAGATGAGGTGCTTCAACAGTGGACAGGACTGTGCAGGTCCGGATGCATTTTTTGTACCATCTTCCCTTTCCGACCAGTTTATTGCAGCGCTACGTCATGAAATTAAAACTACGATTAAAGTGGGTGACTCACGAGATCCGGTAAATAGCGTAAGTAAAACAATAAAAACACAGTATATTGATGAGATAAAAGACTGGCTATCCGCGCATTCCGACCAAGTTATATATGGGGGACAAATAGACGAAATAAACGGTTTTGTATACCCAACGATTGTCAAAAGAAACCTGACAACTAATGACAGTGAAGAATTTCATGAATTTTTTGCACCAATATTCTATGTGTTGGTCTACGAAGACAACGACACTCTGATCAAACTGCTGCAAACAAAACCTTTCACGGAACGAGGAATGTACATTTCTGTCTTTGGGGGCAATGACCAAATCGAAAAGACTCTTACTACTGTACGTATTCTACGTAATCAAATCGTTAATGACGTCGAGCAAGGCAATACAGCTTACGGCGGATATGGACCTAAAGCGAACTTCATTCTCTATAAGGGTCAATTTGAAGTTCGACCAATTCTACTCAGTAAAGAAATTCATAATACGCTTGTTAACGAGAAAGGGAAGTAACATTGGCTGTAGTCTGATTTAAAAGATCGAATACAGCTGGGTAGTTATCGTTACTAAGAAATCGCTCTAAATCGTACTGAAAGTCAAGGACAGCCAGCGCATTTTTCCTTTTGTTTCCTGAATGGTCTAACTGCAATCGAACTTCTGGAAGCAATTCCTCTATTAGCTGTAGTAGATTACTAACTGAGTTAACACTACCCTCCGATTCTCTAATGTCTGCAGATGATATATTTGGATCAAAACAAACCAGATTCTTTCGTTTGCCCACAAAACTTAGAAAATTAAAACATACATTAATAAGTGGGTGATGTTTTTGAGGTGCCAAAACGACTATAGAAGTTTTGTTCTGGCGAGTATCATTTTTTAGCAGATAAATGCTGTACAACGTCAAAGCGGAGAAAGTGACCCTACCGTTAATATCCCGTAGTGGCACCGATTCGTCATTGAGGGTAAAGTACGCAGCCTTTGTTTTTGAATCCATAATAATGCCTTTATTCTCGCCATATTTGACATAAATGCGATCAATAAAATCACTAACTTGTTTTGAAATGGATGAAGCAAGAACGATATCTGCTTCAAGAGAATCAAGACTCAAGTCCTTTGGAGATAGTTCATTCCCATCAAGGTCGTTAATAAGCAGTGTGACTTTGGTCGGACTTCGCTTTGCAAATAACTCTGTTGATTCATAAATATACGTCAACGCTTTATGACTTGCCTTCGTAGAAGCCTGTTCATGCCCTACCAGTAAAAATGTTCTGGGTGCTAAGACGTGTGAACTTTTTGATAAAGTCGCCTTCATACGCACCGACATATCCGACAATGTATTATTTGAAATCTGAATATTAACATAACCCCCAATAGCCTCAACTTTGGTTAGATGTCTATTTTTACTCAAACGTTCCGCAATTCTATTTGCCACATCGAATGGCCTAGAGTTAACTTTTTTAGCAAGTTCAAACAACGGTACGGCGTAATCAATATATTCGAGACTACCGCGCGAGCCTGATCTCTGCCATCGCGCAATGCGCACCTCTTCCCTGATCTGTATGCCATAGCAATACCGAACGGCGTTCGCTACTGCTCTATGCACCAAATCCATAGGCGCAGAGACGGTATGGTATTTGGTCGTACTAGTCTTCATTTTCCGTATCCACACTATGCTGTTGTTCATCATCACCGTCAGCACGCCCAATAAACTTGCGTTTTGCCCACATCGCACCGAATACTACCGTACCGACGACACCAGTGGCCTCGGCAATTGTTTCTTTGCCGGGGACAGCTATCCCTCTAGTAGTAAGGTACCCTTGTACGCCCAACACAGCAGCAGTGCCCAAGCTAAACTTCGTACCATATCTAATGTTTTCTGAACGGGTTCGCTCGGGATCTTGGCGATGCTTTAGAAATATAAGCGTTGCATTGCCCGTCAGGTAAGAAATTGCTGCCTCGCTAACAACGTTAGTCTTTGCAACGTCACTCATTTTTCGCTTTTCTAGCCAACCATTTACTCGATCCACCAGCCGCTTGCTTGAAGGTTTAGACATTAGATCAGCTGTCAATACCGTTGCTGCAGTCTCGACAGCGAAAGTAGAGCCGGCCATAGTTATACCACCGCTAAGCACAGGTTCTTTTGTTGCCTTGTATACTGCTGCAACAGCGCCAAGTCTAACTATTTCATTAAGTGGGCTCATCAGCGCTGCTACCGATACAACTTCTGCCGCAGTAACCATCTTACCTAGGCGACCAGCCCGAACAGCCACATCCTCACCCAACTCAAAATCAGTAGAGAAGGCTGTGTCTTGCTGTTCCTGCAAAGCATCACGACCAAAAGTGATTCCTGGCGTATCAGTAGTGTTATCGAAACTATCTGACATATATATTAATCCTTAATGCAAAAGAAAAACCACCAAGAAGACAAGTTCTTCTGGTGGTTAAGATTCGCTGAAAAAGTACTGCGTTAATTCTAGCACAAGTAGTTTATAATGTCAATCTATGAACACAGACCAAAAGCCAAAAATCGCCGTCATAGAAGATGACCTCCCCATTGCCAATATGTATAAACTCAAGCTAAGCTCTTGCGGCTACGAAACTTCTGTGGCACACGATGGCGCAGCGGGCCTAGAACTATGCAAGGAGTTTATGCCAGACCTAATACTCCTTGACCTGCGCATGCCCATTATGACCGGTGATGAGATGTTAGAGCGTCTCCGTTCCGAAGATTGGGGAGCAGATATCCGGGCAGTAATACTGACCAACATCAGTAAAGACGAGGCGCCGTCACGCTTGCGTATGCTCAACGTAGACCGCTACATCGTCAAAGCACATCACACCCCCGCCCAAGTAGTAGACATCGTCCGCGAAATCCTGGGCTAGGCTTGTATATAAACTAATAGCTGGTCTTAAACTAATTGATCGGTATATCGACCTAAAAGAAAAGCTTCCTCACCAGCCGAGGGGCGATTACGTGCGAAAACTATTATCCCATTTTGTTCAGCCTGAACCGCCTCATCGCCGTCCGTACCCAAATACTGACCTTCACTCACATCCTCAAAATCTTCAAAATCGTGATCTAGGTTAAAGTTTACTTTGGTTTTATACAACTTGTACATCCTTATGAATTCCTGTGCCTGACCATAAGTCGGGGTACCCTGATCAATGTGCCCCCGTACGGCCAAAAAAGACTTGATACTGTCGATAGCAATTCCAGTAGCTGCCGGATCACCTAAATATCCACACTCTACACAAATTCCAACTTTACCTAATTTGTTCATGTAATAATCTGTGCCGCCTGGTTCAACCTCATCAAAACCAGAGACAACCAGGTCAACCGGCAATTTACTAACTATGTCTTTTGCGTTTGGCTCGCAGATAGCAAATGGTCTAGCGCCAGGCGTAAAACTTGCATGAACATCAAGCAAGGCGCCAGCCTCCTGAAGAATCGGCTTGATTTCTTGGGCGCGCCTATATTCATAGCCTTCCTTATCAGCCTGACTTAAAAACTCATCATCCACAAACATACGGTTAAGATTAGCGTCAACAGACCGCACATTCTGATCTATGGCTCGCAAGTTAGCCTTACCAATCCATAATGTACCGTGCTCAATATTTAGGTTAGGCAAAATTGTATCTATGGCTTCTACACCACAGACTTCGTTGCCATGAACCCCACCTAAAATAACACTAGTAGGTCCTTCGGTTTGACCTTGTATTCTTGTAAAACCCTCAATCATGACTTAATTATACAAGTTTTTAATTATAGATAATTACAAATGTCCACTTTCACAACGTTCGCTGATTATTGCAAGTTATCAATGGGGTAATATCCAGAATTCAGATCTTGCTCGTTGTAATAAAAGAGGTCACGCCGGCCATCTACGATAATAGGCTGTTGGTTTTTATCCAGGTTAAGAACCAAATAAGCTCCAGCCGGCGCAATTTCTGGCTGTTCACTGTCTATACCCACGAAGGAGAATGGGTGCGGAATCTTATAAGCCCGTATAAACGACTCTTTACGATACCTCTTACCATCAATATGCACATAAGTAAGTTCAAATGCTTCCCTTCTAATACCTACCCGCTTTAGGTCGCCATCACCGGAAGGTTTTAGCACGACCCAGTCCCCAGCCCTCATATCTTGCCTACCCCAATTATGATCTATGACTTCATCTGTCAATAATTGCTCCGCCACAAAACCGCTAGAGTTATTTATGGATGCGAACAGCGGCGAGTCTGAAAAATCAAAGTCTGTCAGGTCAGGTAGAACTTGTCTTTCGGACAGGGGTAGCTTTTCTGGAGCGACATTATGTTGGGTCATATATAGCTACTGGATCGTTTCTTATCACTGACTCGTAACCAATCTCTACTTCTTCAAGCAAGCCTTGTGCGATGCCCAAGCTGTCGCGTAAGAGAGTGTCAGAACTTGTACCAAAACGATCTTTAAACCTTTCTATACTACTGGATGGACATGCAAACCCCTTGTCTAATATGTCAGCTAATGACAATGGTCCTTTGCCTGTTTCTACATAATCGATAAATGATTCATTGAAGGAAAGTAATTTTTTGGTATATTCTAAAGCCGCTTCTTTATTCTGAAGGCCGCTTTTTGCAATTGAAAATGGCAGGAAGTATGGGTAGCAGAGTCTATTGGCACTTGAGTCTGTGCCTAGCTTTCCACCAAACAAAGTGAAATCACGAAGCATCGGAATTGCCATACCCTGTGCGACACCATCAATCTTTGGACTGGCAACAACTCTTGTTACACAATCAACGTCAATACCGGCAGCTTCAGTCTTTTCGATACCCTTCCATACCCCACCACAAGCAGCAATTCCAACACACAAAGCTAGCTCAATGTTTGGCTTTCTAGCTAGCAACTCTCCGCCTATAAAAGGCACTGTGTCGCCATATGCAAGTACATCGTCCACAAATACGGCACGTCGATAACCACCTCGCTCTAATCTTACAGCGAGCATATCAAGCTGTTCCGAAAGGTTCAGGTTTTCGCCGACTCTTGGTACGAGATGGCCATTATTATCACGCGATACACTTATAGCAAACTTAT
>CAYXYR010000059.1:0-5960 GCA_964469435.1 uncultured Candidatus Saccharibacteria bacterium
CGCGTACGGCTGGGGGCCGTGAGGTCGCAGGTTCAAGTCCTGTCACCCCGACCAAGAAAAAAGACCGAAATATTTCGGTCTTTTTTCTTGGGGCTGGACTCCAACATGACAACCTGGATTGCATAAACCAGGTGGGAGCCCTCATGGCGCAGACACATCTGCGACGGATATTGAGTTCCCGTATGATAAGTATTCAGATTATCATATGGTTGGCTCCAGCCACCCATAATTATATCCCCTTTTAGCGCAAAAGGAAGCGATAAACGGTGTCCATAATGTTAACAATTGGGCCACTTAGGAAGTATATATACAAAAACATGAAGATAATGATGCTAGTTACCCCGCCCATTTCTATCTGATACATCACTTTTTGTAACGGCTCGGGCGCAAAAGCATATAGTAAGCGCGAGCCGTCTAATGGCGGGAACGGAATCATGTTGAACACAAAGAATGCTACGTTTATGGCTACAGCCAGCGATAGCGCATGATACAAAGAAGTTCCTACTGCAATTCCGCCAATACGTATTACCCCGGCTACTAATAGCGCTATTGCAAAGTTAGTTAATGGACCTGCCGCGCCTATCATGGCTGCACCAAATTCGTCGTATTTTACCCGGTCCGGATTAAACGGCACGGGTTTAGCTATAAAGAATGGTGGCAAGCCTAACGCAATAAGTAAAACCGGCAGAATAACAGTGGTAATAATGTCGATGTGCTTCAGTGGGTTGAGAGTTAATCTACCCATGTCTTTGGCCGTGGTATCGCCCAGCCAGTGTGAGGTAAAAGCGTGCATAGCCTCATGCACTCCCATCGACACTAGAATAATACCAAAGATCACTATAAGATCTGCACCGGTAGCATTCGCAAACATGCCTATAAGTATAGCAGTGTTACAGGTATGCCTAAAGTGTTGACGAAAACAGTAAAAACAGATACAATACACCCCTGAAACTTATAGGAATAACTATGCAAAAATGCGCAATTACCGGTAAAGGCAAACAATTTGGTCACAATGTGAGCTTCTCACAGCGTCACACCAAAAAAGTCTGGAAGCCAAATCTACAAACCAAGACTATTTTAGTGGATGGCAAAAAAGTGCAGCTCAAGGTTAGTACTCAAGCTATTCGCACCCTCAAGAAAAAAGGCCTTCTTTAGTCAAATTAAGATACCTCTAGAAGCATAAACACCCCAAATACTGGGGTGTTTATTATTTTAATATTAGTTGTTATTGGCGTTCTAACACGATGAGCTGAGCCTGATCACCCAATACATCACCACCTTTGATCTTGAGCTTATCGACAGTTTCTTTGGGCTCCATGCCTAGCTCTTTTAGAGCCGTCTCTAGATCGGTGGCAGGCACTTCGTAGCTTAGCTTGCTGTCGGCATAATGAACCGGCACTATTATTTTTGGTTCGATTTTTTTAATCACCTTCAAGGCGCCTATTGGATCTAGCGTAAAACCATGACCGCCAACTGGCACTATCAAGACATCTATCAAGCCTAGGCCTTCTAGCTGGTCTTCGCTCAAATCTGGGTATATATGTCCGACAACAGCAACACGCACATCATCCGCCACCACACGATACATAACAGCCCCCAGAGCCCCCTCTTCTTCCATATGGCCTCTTGCTGCTATACCGGAAATAGATATACCCGAAACTTCGTACTCACCGGGCATATTTATAGTTATCTTTGGGTTTGCGTCTACCTTGTGTTCGTTACCAGTAAACAACAGTGTATCGCCGTCCCGTACAACTGTTTTTGCTCCCAAGGCAGCCAGATTGTCGTCCACTACAACAGTAGACTTTTTGGTTGTTATCTTTACGCAATTCCCACCATAATACTGTAATTCCATTATTCCTCCTGTTACTGTATTTAGATATCGGTTAACAAACGAGCTTTGTCTATCAAAATTTGCTTTTTGGCTGCTCGAACATTAGCCACAAAGCGATCATGAATTTGCTCGCGGTATTTATATTCGTCGAGGCTGAGCACGGCATAGCGCATATCCCGGCCTTCTTTCTTCTCGAGAGCATCGATATATTTGGCGAGCTGGGTTTGGTTTACGTTACCTACAACTAGCACATCTATGCCTGTGGATTCATCCCGAGTAAAGCCACCGGTAAAGACCGCCATTTCGATGTTGCCAAGATTCTTAAGATCAGCCTGCTCCTCATCAGTTGCAATCGAGGCACTCTTGGTTTTTGTTTTGGTGGTCTTACCCGCACCAAATATCTGCTCTAGTGGGTTGAAGTATTCATACTTTTGGTTAACTTCGTAATAGAGCTTGTTGTTGTTATTGTCGGATGTAATTATGCCGATACTAAGCAAGTTGGCGAGCTCTCGACGCACCGAGTTAATCTGCTCATCAATTTTTCTAGTTATTTCGCGCACATAAAAGGATCTGTTTGGGTTGCTGTAGAAAAGGTGAAGTAGTTTTACCCTTGTTTTTGATCCAAATAGTTGCTCGATCATTACCCTATTCTAACAGACCAAGCTAATTTGTTCAGCGGGGTTTGTTCAGAAAATCTGTTGTTAATTTTATGGCTTCTTGGGGTGATTTAAGCCAATGAATACTTTTATTGCGCCTGAACCAAGTTCTCTGCCTTTTGGCTAGGCTCATATGCCTTTTCACTAAATCTTGCTCTAGCTGGTCCAAAGTGACCTTGCCGTCAGTATAATCCTTGACTACTCCGTAAATTGTGTGTGGCTCATTCTCCCAGCCAAACTTTTTACCCAACTGCTCCGCTTCTTCGATAAAACCAGACTTCAACATGCTCTTAACCCTTGATTCTATACGTGGACGTAAATCTTCGATACTAGGGTTTAGGCCCAAAATTAGCACATCAGGCCTAAGTACGTTATTTACAGGCGCTGAACCAATTTTACGATGCCGAGGGTTAATAGCATCAACTTCTACTAAACCATCGCTAAAGTCGTAATCATAAAGAATCGAGTCGACATATAACCCACTACCTCCCACTAAGAACGGTACTTTACCGCGAGATAAGATATCGTTTATAGCTTTTTTAGCCAATCTCTGAAAATCCGCCACCGTAAACGGTTCATCCGGGTTGGCTACATCGATTAGGTGGTGAGGTACTTTTGCTTGATCGGTTTTGGTTGGCTTGGCAGTACCAATGTCCATGCCTTTATAGACAGTTCGTGAATCTGCTGCAATTATTTCGCCGTTGAATTTTTGAGCTAACTGCATAGCCAGGCTACTCTTACCGCTAGCCGTTTGACCTACAATTGCTATTAGTGGTCCGGCTGCCATTGATACTCTCCCATATCAACTTTACTATTCTTTAATACTACGCCCTCGCTTTCGAGCTCACGTGCATGGCCCGTTATACCTCCAGGATAGCCCTCGGCCAAAGAACCGTCTTTTTTAACTACACGCTGCCAAGGTAACGAAATATCCCCATAATGAGATATACCTCCAACTATACGGGCTGCCCTGGGCGACCCACACATAGCCGCAATTTGGCCATAGGTCATAACCTTGCCATTTGGGATTTGAGCAACCAGCTCTAATACCCGATTCCTAAAACCCGATTCAACCATTACAGGCTCAGTAAGAATTCCTTTAGATCGGTGAGTTTAACCTTCTTTTCTTCGTCCTTGAGTCTTACGCTCACTTCTCTGGCTTCGGCATCTTTGGGCCCTACAATCAGCGTAACCGGAATTTTCATACCCACTGCATCGCGAATTTTTTTGCCAAGCGATTCGTTACGATCATCTACTGTGTATCGCAGCTCGTTGTACTTGAGCGGCTGCATGAGCACCGTATCATCTAGTACTTTTTTGATCTCTGCCACGTAGTCATTTACAGAATCGTTTATGGTCAAAATTCGCAGCTGTTCTGGAGCTAGCCAAAGCGGTAACCAGCCGGCTGTTTTTTCGAGCAAGATTACCATGAAGCGTTCTAACGATCCCAATATAGCTCGGTGTACCATAATCGGCGTGGCTTTTTCTCCATTCTCGTCTATGTATTCCAGTTCAAATCGTTTAGGCGTAGCGAAGTCGAGCTGGATAGTTGCCAACTGAGTTTGGTTACCGCCAACCGTTTTATACATGAAATCCAGCTTAGGACCATACAAAGCAGCTTCACCCTCCATAGGCTTGGCGTCCAGCCCATGCTTTTCTGCCAGTGATTTAAGTGTTGCTTCGGCCTCTTGCCAATCCGCCTCATCACCAATATAGGCATCAGGCGTATCGGAATCTCTCAATGACAATGAAACCCAGTGGTCACCGTACATGCCTAAAGCCGTATGTACCTCTTTTATGGTACTAACAAATCCGCCAATTACCTCTTCTAAGTTACTGCGAGTCAAAAATACATGGCCATCATCGCAAGAAATCGCTCGGACACGCTGCAACCCACCAATTTGGCCCGGTTTTTCGTCTCTATACTGCATAGTTACCTGCATATAGTTAATTGGAAGTTCTTTATAGCTTCTTGGTGCTGACTTATAGATCTGAATGTGATGGGGGCAGTTTACGGGCTTCATAACAAAATCGATATCATAATGACTCTTAACTTCGAACAATTCACCAGAAAACTTCTGTGCATGCCCCGATGTCTCGTACAGTGCCTTGCGGGCAATATGTGGTATCTCTACCTCTTGGGCGCCGTATTTTGTGCCAATCTGGCGCATTAGCTCGGTCAGAAGGCGTCTAACGGTTGTGCCCCTAGGAGTAAATAAAGGCAGTCCCGGACCAACTAGGTCCGAGAAGACAAATAGGTCTAATTCTTTTCCAAGCTTGCGATGGTCACGCGCCTTCGCCTCTTCGAGCATCTTTAGATGATTATCCAGCTCTTCCTGAGTCTCAAAGGCTACACCATACAAACGCTGCATCTGGGGGTTACCCTCTTTGCCGCGCCAATAAGCGCCGGCGACACGCATTAGCTTAAACGCACCCACCTTACCCGTGCTCTCTACGTGCGGACCACGGCAAAGGTCGGTAAAGTCTCCGTTTGTATAGAAAGACACTTGCTCTACCTGGGCATCGCCTTCGGCAATCGTTCCCAACTCGTCGGCATCCAAGTCTTTGGCTACAGTTGTACCGGCCCGTTTTAGATCGTTTAATAGTTCTTCTTTGTAGGGCTGATTAGCTTCTTTTGCCCAGGCAATTGCTTCATCAACCGGCTTTTCGCTGCGTTCAAATGGCTGGTCTTGGCCAATAACTTTTTTCATTTCGGATTCGATCTTAGCAAAGTCATCTTCCGAGACTGTAGTGTCTCCTAGGTCAATATCATAATAAAAGCCATTATCTACTACTGGCCCAACACCAAACTTGGCATGTGGCCACAAATGCTGCACGGCGGTAGCAGTAATATGCGCCAAACTATGCCGCATGGCATGCAAATTGTCTTTGTCTTGTCCCATATTCGCTCCTTTCCGAGCATTACTTAGAAAATAAAATACGCACCACTAGTACTAGTGCTGCGTTTCGGGCCCGAGACTACTCAGGCGGTTCCACCGAAATCTTTAACTTTGGCCGGCACGTTTATGGTTAGTCCAAGGCACGTTCCTGCTCTGCAGGCCCTAGCTCGGCGGTTGGTGAAGCCGCTTCATAGCCATAATTATTTTATCATACCCCTGTTATTTAATACAGTGCTTAAGATTGTTCTTCTATATACCCAAAATCCAGGTTTTGTTGATTGGCCACTAAAAAAGTCGAACGATCTCGCATTTCGTTCGACTTAGTATAAAAACCTCTCCGAGAACTCACCTGGAACAATCATAACAAGGTTAGTACTATATGGCTAGTACAAAAGCGTTGTCTTTGCTACATTATTTATGGGGATAACGTAAGCCAGTTTTATATCATGCCAGATATATTTTAACTAGCCGTTATGCCAACAAAAAATCCTGCGTTAAGCAGGAAATGTAAATTATGGTGGGCGATAGAGGATTCGAACCTCTCACCTCCTCAACGTCAATGAGGCGCTC
>CAYXYR010000060.1:0-5907 GCA_964469435.1 uncultured Candidatus Saccharibacteria bacterium
TAATGTTGCCTAATTGCTGGCTCAACAGGAATAACATTTAGGCATGGAGCAGCTAGTAGCTACTAACTGAGATCATAAAGGACGGGGCGGGGCCAGCCCGCGTTCAATCGTTGCTGCTACGGCTCTGGCCGAATGCATAGGTGAAATTCGTACTGGTGACGAGGTAGTTTACCGCAAGCCGGACGCAAGGGTGGCAGAAGATTGGCTTAACAAACATTCTATTAATCCAGACAGTTTACTGGTTATTGGTGACCAACATGTTGACGCCGAGTTAGCGGTTAATCTGGGTGCGCGAGCTTTACTGGTTCGCCGTAATGGTGACATACCGCACCTGGACGAGCTTGATCCAAAGCACGACAAATTGATTATAGTTGATGATTTGCATGACGTGGTTATTACAAATAGTTAAAAATTTTAACTGGTCTATTGCTCAAATTATCTAAAGATTCCTTACTAAGGAAGCGGGGTCGAACCTCATTTTTGGTTGGGTCAATAAACTCAACTGTTTGAATCTCTTCGTTGCCATGTGAAGTTTTGGATAGATCAATATGGTCAAAATCATCTACATTAAGCACTCGAAAGAAGAATTCAATTTCTTCTCGTTCAGCGGCTTTGTGTACAAACTGTTGGATGAATAAAAGATCGCCAACTACAGGTTTAATACCTAGTTCTTCTACGACTTCTCGCGCTACGGCATCGGTTAGTGATTCTGCCTCGTCCAAACCACCACCAGGAACGCACCAATAATCGGTATTAAAACCCTGATATGGTTTGTGCCGCAGGCATAGCAGCTTGCCGTCTTTAACTATGATGGCCCTAGCTGCGATTCGTCTGTTCATGCAGTCATCATAGCACAGGCGATTATTACATCATTTTGCTTGCTGCGTTTGAGGTAGAATAAGGGCTGATTAATGACAAATATTACCATCAGCAAAGGGGAATATGGACGAAGAACACTTGGCACAAATGGCAGATGAACAAAAAGATCCCGAGCCGACAGATATATTCTTATGGGCCAATAATGTCGTGCCGGTTATTGAAGAACTCAAGATAGATCTATTTCTATTCAACAAAAACCAGGTAGTTTATCGTCCGATTATTAGTAAAGAGCTACAGAATCAGCTACAAGATTTGTTGTTAGACGGGTTACTCGAAAATGTTCTAAGCGGTGCAGCCGAGGGTATGACGGTTCGTGCGTTCGAGGAAGGCGAGAGCGAAGAAAATGTTCTGCAAAAAACGAGCCTCAATAATGTACGCAAGGCTAAAGAGCTTCTGGGTTGGTTGCGAACTCAAGAAGCTGAGATCGAAACTTTTAATGAGGCGGAGCACGATATTAAGCGCCTAAAGGGTTTGGTAGCTCGTTGCACACACAAAGATTTTCCATGGCCATTTTATGTAATCAAAGCGTTGCCGGGGAGTAGCTTGGTGAAAGGTGCCAAATCTTGGATGATCCGTGCGGGCAAATTCGTTCCTTATGATGCCGATGGCAGCATGCAAATACCGGCTGACGAACAGTTGCTTATATTGGGCGAAGAGATGTATGTGTTTAACCAAACTAGACTAGAGCAACTGTTTGGCTATAACGCCAAAAAATACGGTATAGCCGCCAAAAAAATGGCCGAAATCCAAGCCAATTTTAATTTTCATTTTGATACAGGCTTATCCTGGGAGAACTTGGTGGCTGGCCAAAAAACTCTAGTTAATAAACTACAGAAGGTCGATGTTAGCGGGGTTAACCAGGAAGAACTTATGAAGCACGCCGAAGAACTGGGTATCGACCTAATGATTGACGACAACGGCGCCATAATAATCATGGATGCCAAGGATTTGGCTAAATTTATAAACTTGCTAAATGATGACTATATTGAATCGCCCTTAACGGGCAAACGTTATGAGATTAAAAGTAAAAAGCCACTCAAAGTTACCGAACCCGAATCTGAATCTGCGGGTGTCTAAAGCTAAATAGATAACAATTGACCAAACATAAGCAATATTATAAAATATTGATATGGTTAAAGCAAAAGTAGAAAACCCTAAAACAAAAGAACATGTGCTCGATTCTGATAGTCAGCCAAAAATACCGTTGTCATTCATGGCTGTTGAAGATTTAGAATACAAAGACGAAGACAGATTCCTAGATGACTTACTCGCGATGGTTCAAGAAAGTGCCAGGGAAGTAGACATAGAGATTGATCCAGAGACAATACTTCTGACAGGTACGGAAGATCCACGTCTCAAAAAAGCCGTGCAAGATAATCTAGTTTTTGCAGCCACATTAGATCAGACAAGAGATATGATCAAATACTCCGACGACAACAGTCCGCTGGCTTCTGCAAGAAAACAGACCGAGCCTGGTCAAGCCCCAATGATTGCTGTTTGGGATAGCACAAAACTACGCAATCTTGAATACGACCAGGACTTCGTTGTTGATGGTAACCCAGCGTATGCATATCAAAGCCCAGACGGAAACTTAAGGGGTGCATTGGTGGGAATCGTAGAATTTATACCCGAACAACGCTTACAAAAAATGGCTGGAAAAGTTGGCAAAGTCGCAATATGGGGTTAATGTAATAAACAATATGTATAGACGACGCAAAAAAGCAGGCAACTACGCTTTTATAGACAATCAAAACCTAAATCTTGGCGTCCGAAAGCTTGGCTGGAAAATGGACTGGCGCAAGTTCCGTAAATACCTAGAAGAAAAACATGGCGTAACCAAGGCTTTTATGTTTATTGGCCATATGCCGGAACACGAAGATATGTACCTTAAGCTACACGATGCGGGGTATCTAATTGTCCTAAAGCCAACCTTCGATATGACCAAATTACCCAAAATAGACTCGAGCAAGAAAGAAGACGAAAAATCGGAGGATAAAAAGGTGATCAAGGGTAATGTCGATGCCGAGCTGGTTTTGTGGGCAGTAAAAGAAATGCCTAATTATCAAAAGGCCGTTATTGTGTCTGGTGATGGGGACTTTTATAGTTTGGTAGAGTATCTAGATCAACAAAAGAAACTTAAAGTTTTGCTAACGCCAAATTCGCAATATTCTAACTTGTATAACAAATTCGAAAAATATATCGAGCGTATCGACAAGCATCGAGCGGAGCTTTCGTACTGGCAGGGCAAATCAAAACCAGCCCCTAAGCCATGAGCGAGAGCAGCATTGTACAATTCGGAAATCCTATTCTACGTAAACCAGCAAAAAGTTTGACGGCTAGCCAAATTAAATCTGAAGCGACCCAAGCGCTAATTAGTGAGATGATTACTTTGTTGCGCGACCGTAAGCTTGGGGTAGGTTTGGCCGCACCACAGGTAGGCAAAAGCTTGGCCTTGGCCGTGATTAGTATCCACCCAACGCCGCATCGTCCCAAGGTTGAGCCTTTTGATTTGGTAATTATGAATCCAGAAATAGTTGCCACAAAAGGCAAGAAACGCCTGCAATGGGAGGGGTGTATTAGTAGTGGCGATGGTGAGGCTGGCCTGTTTGCCCGAGTACCAAGGTACCCGGCAATAGAGCTTGCATATACTGGTCTAGACGGCCAACCAAAGCAAACATGGTTCAGCGGGTTGCCGGCTCATGTGATTCAACATGAGGTTGACCATTTAAAAGGTATATTATTTGTAGATAACGTTTTAGATTCGCGTACGTATATGACCTACCATGAGTACAAAAAGCAGCGCAAAAACTTGCAAAAGCAGAACAACTACTCGGACGTACTTTAGCGTATAATAACAATCAATGAGCAAGCGAAGGGTATTCTCTAAACACTTTTATTGGGGTGCAAGCACGGCTAGTCATCAGGTAGAGGGTGGTACCGAAAACCAATGGAGCGTTTGGGAGTTGGCGCATGCCAAAGAACTAGCCAAAACTGCCAAAGACAGGCTTAGTTATTTACCTAGCTGGCCAGACATTAAAGAGCAGGCTCAAGACCCAGCAAACTATGTGTCTGGGCAGGGCGTTGATCATTATCGACGCTACAAAGAGGATTTCGATATTGCTAAAAGCCTCAACCTCAATGCTTTTCGCTTTGGGATTGAGTGGTCACGTATAGAGCCAAAAGAAGGTGACTGGGACGAGCAACAAATTGAACACTACCATACTTACATAAAAGAATTAAAGAAACGTGGTCTCGAGCCATTTTTGAATATTTGGCATTGGACCATGCCTACGTGGTTCACCGACAAAGGCGGATTTAAGAAAGCAAAGAACTTAGTGTATTGGAAACGCTTTGTGCGAAAAATCGCTAGCGAATATGGTGACGAAGTGCGCTACATCATCACAGTCAACGAGCCTAATGTCTACGCGGCTTTTGGATATGCTACTGGGGAATGGGTACCTCAAGAGAAGAGCTGGTTTTCGGCTACGTTGGTTATTGTTAATCTGATCCGGGCTCATCGAACTGCCTACCGGATACTCAAACGCCACAATCCACAGCTAAACATAGGGGTGGCGGCACAGCTAGCCAATATCCAGCCCAAGCGACCGCACCACTTAGGTGACATATTGTCTACTTGGTATATGCGGTTATTTTGGAACTGGTGGTACTTAAACCGTATACGTCGGTATCAAGACTTTGTTGGCTTTAACTATTATTTTTCAGACTACTACCGCTGGCTAAACGCCGATAACCCGGATGCACCAACTAGTGATCTGGGTTGGTATATGGAACCAGAGGGTCTATACCCCCTGCTGATGCGGGTGTGGTCGCATTACAAAAAACCTATCTTTGTGACCGAAAACGGCGTGGCCGATGCTACCGATCAGTATCGTCGTTGGTGGCTAGAGGAAACGATTGTGGCTATGGAAAGGGCCTTGAGCGACGGTGTAGACCTAAGGGGTTACTTCCATTGGAGTTTGTTGGACAATTTTGAATGGAAATATGGCTGGTGGCCGAAGTTTGGCCTGGTAGAGGTAGATCGAGAACATGGTATGAAGCGCACAGTTAGACCAAGTGCTAAATGGTACGCCGAAAAAATTGCGGCGATGCAAAGTGGTGAACCGCCGACCGAGGAATAGAACAACATTGACAAAAAAGCATAAGTTTGTTATAGTACAAATATTATGCCAGAGAAATCAACTCGACAAAATACAACAGCAAGAACAACTTCTGAATCGGCAGGACGCCGTAATCATCGCGAGAATAACGGACTTAGAAACGCTGTTGCAGGTCTAGCGGTTGTTGCTGCTTTAGGTGGTATTGGGGCAACACTGAAGCACCAACGAGATTCCGAGGCTGCCTACAACAGAGCCCCAGAAGTTGCTTTGGCAAATGATATTTTGAAGCATGGCAAGGCAGAAGTAGAACCTGTTATTCTTGTTATAAAATCGGGTGTGAACGTACGCGAAACACCATCGATTGTTAAGCCAGATCACCAATTGATCTTTGGTAATAACGGCAACGTTAATAGTAGAGTAAAAAACGATAAAGTATTAGTTGTTTTTGAACCAATCGTTCGAACAGAATCTGATACTTTTGACGGAGCAGGGTCGCGAGACGGTGTTCGAACATGGTATGGCTTTAGGAACCCTAATGCCGAACCTCAGAAAGGTCAGACTGCAGAAGAATTGGCAGATAGTCTGGTCTGGGTAGCTGCTGATAGAACATTGACTGGCGCCAAGTTATCAGTTTATGAAGATCCACGCCTAAGCTTAAGTTCGGAAGACGGTACTATTCAAGCTGCATTTGATCCAAGCAATTCACGGCTAACAATTCAGGGTACTGATCGCGAAGCAGCTACTGCAATGCATATGTCGGCAGCCGATGTAGACGTGCTGAGAGCAACACTCGTACCTCGTCAGTAATTTATCCATTCAATATTGTCTAGTAGGGTCCGGTATGCGCCGGACCCCATATATTGTGTATAACACACAGTTTGCGAACAAACTGTGGATAACTATTTGGTAA
>CAYXYR010000061.1:0-5809 GCA_964469435.1 uncultured Candidatus Saccharibacteria bacterium
AAACGGCGAAAGCTATGAAGATGCTGCAAATAGAGAACTCCAGGAAGAGACCAACCTCAAAGCTAACGAGCTTATTGTAAAAGGCTCTTATTTCCAAAATCACCGCCGCTCAAATAATAAGGGATACGTAGTGTTGGCAACAGAACTTAAAGAATCCATTACCGAGTCTGATTTAGAAGAAGAGAATATAGAGAACGTTTGGGTACCGGTTAGTAAAATCCAAAGCCTCATAGAACAGAGTGAAATTGTTGATGCCGATACACTATCCAGCTTAAGTATCTGTAAGCTTTAGGTTCTAGTCTATTTCGGTAGGGTGAGCCAAACCTGTACCACCTCTATTGAGCTGTAGCCAGCGACTTAGCTCAACAAGAATAAGGTTCCAATTCGAATGTACCTGGGCTACCAAGTTTGGATTTATAGCCTCTTCGGAGGCTCTTTTTTGTTCAGCTACTATCTGTATAAAATAGAATGGACTAAGAATCTGTAGGTAGCTGCATCCTATTTCTATTGGCGCATAACTTGGCCAAATCGCGAACACCTGACATATCCATAACAGATTCTGCGTAAGTCACCTCGAGACCGACCACTCTATCTTGATCACCTTCAAGGGGCAAATAAACTGCTCCGTCTAGCTTGATGCTATAGTCAGCGGTTTCAAGAACTTCTTCCACGCAAATACCACATTTATTACAAGCTATCCTACTAGCAACTGAGGTAGCCCTGATATATACAGCTGTCTCGCCTGTTGGCACATGCATGCCTTCGCCGTCAGGAGAAACAGTCTTGCTAAAAGCAGATGTATCATACTCCGTTTCGATAGCCTCGAACTCTTCGCCTACTAAAGCCACGTCAACCACTAGGCCGCAACCATCTGTACCGTCTACAAGAACTTCTTTTGGTTTATAAACTCCCATCAATCAACCTCCATGATAAAATCACAAAGACTATATAATAGCACAATAACGTATATATTGCAATACTTTTTTAGCACAATGGCCCCTGTTATTTTCTATCCTTATGCTTGCAATATACCTGATAATTCGATATACAGATACTACCTAACAAAGGAGTTTACTTAATCATGAGATCACCAGAGCGTCGTGGCATCCTGCGCCCAGTACTAGCAGCAACAGCACTTATGATAGGGGCCATTGGCCTTGCAGGTTGTAGTGGTAGCGAAAATGACGCCGCTTCTCAACATGACAAGCAATCAGCATGTATGAAAAATGGCCTTGAAGGACGATCTCTAAGCCAGGTTCTAGCAGTACCGGGTGAAGATTTCAAACTAAAAGCAACTTATAGCACTAAATACGACGTAGATTCATGGAAAATTACAGATACTAAAACATTAGATATTCAACTAGAAATTGAACCAGATAAACCCACAGACGAAACCCCTGCCGACGAACCAATAGTTTTAATTGAGAATCTTCATGCAGATGCGACAGTAAAATCACATCGCTCAGCAACCAATGGCATGCCTGCAGATAGCTTCGACGATCATTTACACGCTGGTGATCAACCAGGTTTCTTAATTTCTACCGAACATCCCTATCGTGAACAATTTGTTATAGGCGGTTTTTCCGAGACATTAACTTCTGCCTGGGGTAGCTACGTTAATGGCTATGGTTCTTGGGAAGAAGAAGAAAAGCGCCTTACAGAACAAAACCTTCGCGACAATGGTGCCTACGGCGAAGAATTATCGATAGTTGCTGATGTTTTAGTGCGTGACCCTAGCGAACAATACTTTCATAAAGATGTTGTGACGAACAGCTTTATTGTGCCGCTCGCCGGCCAAAAGTGTTAGACATCCACTTAATCTATCTAGCCGAACATGGCTGTTGCTACTTGAATAGCCAGCGTATTTTCCGTGGCCACAGCACCGGCAACAGCCCCGCATATAAATGCGTGGCTTAGGCGCTCGGCTTCTGGGCCGCTAAAGCCCTGCTCCATGTAACCATCTACTAGCTGTTGCAATAGACTTTCGGACCCAACTAACATTTCTGGGCCAGCCTCTGTAAGCTCATCAAGCGTGCTTGCCTGCTCGGCAAAAGCACCAACTAATCCCCAGTCAATTGGTGATTCACCTGTTGTTTCTATTCCTGCCATAGTCAAAGACTATACACCATGGTAACCAAGACCCAAACCATAGGCATTTTATCTAGCCACTATGCACAAGTCTAAGAGCCTGCCTGCCAACTGCCTGCACGGGCATGGGAGGGTGGAGTTGATGCACCGGAGCAAAGTACTCTTGATGGTATCTGCTTATATTGCCCGATGGTGCTGATGGCAGCGGGTCGCGCGGCTCGCTATCGCCCGCCGACCCATCGTCGAACAAATCTTCGATAGTTACTACATTATCTAGAAAGCGACAAAATTGAGCGACTCGTTGCTCTTCTGGTTCTGGCAAAGGTTGTTGTATTTGTTCCATATCTACAGTCTATTGATATACTGTTAGACATTCTAGTAATTACGTTTTGACTCAAAAATATTTGACCCATGCTTACTCACAACATCCAGCGAAAAATCATACGCGCTCTTGCCCTTCACCAAACATTGTCGTTTGCTGAGCTACGCCCCAAGGGAATAGAAAGTAATGCTTTTACCTACCATCTCAACACCCTCATAAAAGAGGGCTATGTCGAAAAACACGACAAAGGAAATTACGAACTTACTGCACTGGGCAAAATGCTAGGCATTAACTCTCATCTGACACCAAAAGAGTGGCTATCTCAGGCTCATTCGGTAGTATTTGTAGTTGTACACGATCCCGAACGCGGCTGGTTGGTACGTCGTCGCAAAGCCCAGCCCATGTACGGGCACGTGGGGTTTTTGCACTTTGAGCCTTTGGCAGATGAGCCAACCCTAGAAACGGCCAATCAAATATGCAAGACAAAAGTTGGCATTGACGGCAAATTCCAAGCGGTAGGCTTTGGCTATGCTAGGTTTTTTAGAAAAGAAACACTACACAGCTTTACCGCCTTTACTGTAGTGGCGGCTACGTCTTTTAGCGGCGACATCAGCATACAAACCGAAACCGGCGAGAGCTACTGGGCGACCGAAAAAGATCTACAAAAAGAACCCAACCTACTCCCAACCATGCTGCCAATACTAGAAAAGCTACAAAAACCTGATGTTTTTTACCTAGACATGAGATTTGAGATTTAGCACACTTATACTCTCTATTAGGGTAATGCGTCTAATGCGCGTATACTAGACATAAGAATTGTGAAAGAGTCAAACAATCTAGTTAGGGGATATTATGTCGAAAGACAAAGGACGCAAAGAAACCAAAAAGCCAAAACAAGCAAAGATTAAGGACTAAATTATGGCCAGCACAAAAAAGCGCATGGACTTTTATGCATCGGATGACGGAGTCAAAACCCGAGCCATTCTAACCAATATGTCTAACGATCCTACATTTAACACATCTGCTTCTTATACTAGCAATACTACATCGTACCCAGATAACCTTATATCTTTTGTAGATAAGCACATGCATTATCTCAATACACACCCATCGGTCGACCTAAATCACTATCTTGGCAATCTGCGGTTGATGTCGCGAGTCCGCTAATAAACTATTGAGTTCTGTGTAAATAAAAGTTTATCCAAGCCTCGAAGTTTTTCTGCCAAGTTGGCTTGTGAGTTTGTGATTTATTGTTGTTTGGCTGCTGTTTGGCTGCAGCTAATGATGGAGCATGAGCAAGTGCGACGTTTTTAGGCACTAAATATAAAGTCTCTCCGGGTAGTGCTTTGCCGAATTGGCGCCGCGCAGCCAGCTCCAAGAATTCGTCAGAGTTATAGTATTCGTTACGAAGCCGCTGATTATCGTTCTCTAGTTTGCTAACATCGTTTGATTGCTCTAGGCCGGCGATCTGCTTTTGAAGCTCGTAGTTTGTCTGGACTGCCTTGACCCCACTCCAGGTTACCAACAATGCAACAACCCCAAACGCAAGAAGACCCAGCGATCTGGTGTCGGATAACATTCTGTAGTATGGGTGCTTGCTAAGATTCTTAATTTTGTCGGCAAACATAGGATTATTGTACCAACAGCCGGCAGACATCTCCTAAACATTAGCTTTATATTGACAACTCTAGTGCTAAGTTGTTAGGCTAAATGCAGATTTAAAAAACAAAAGGTTTACCATGGCAAAACAAACAAAAAAAACAAACAATCGAGCTGCAAAGCGTTCAGTTAATACAAGTTTGATCAGCCGAGTCGTTAGTTTTCGTCAGCTCATTATTGTAGCCGTACTAATAATTGTTGGTACGGTTTTATTAGTTGCTGGACACGCGGCTACGCCGGCACCAAGTCCAAACAATAACGCTGCTCAAAGATTTCCCGGAGATCCAAACCCACGCATATCTGGCAAGAGGTACTGGGGGGCGGGAATTAACGGGAACGGTGATCCTATCCGTCACGAAGGCCCAACTGGTAAATCACTATCTGTGCGACGTACTTTCTGGGGCTGGGATAACAATCGTACCAGTATGATCACGACTATTAAGGCAGATCTCTCGAAAAACCGTTTGCCATACGTTTCAACCAAAACCCCTAAGTGGTCCGAGGTTGCTTCTGGCCAACACGATGCGGCACTTGATGATTTACTTAAAAAGATAGACGCTACAGGCGGTCCTGTATGGTTGACGTTTTATCATGAACCCGAAGATAATACTAATAGTGGAACTGGTCGAGAAAAGTGCGAAAAAACCTCACCCATTTCTTGCGACGGAACTGCAGCTGACTGGCGTGCGATGCAAAAGCATGTACGTGATCGAATGAACGCCCTAGGTACAAAGCATATAGCTTTCCTCCCCACGCTCATGAGCTGGACATGGGACAGTCGATCAGGCCGTAATCCATCCGATTACTGGGTCGCCGGTGTCTGGGATGCTTTGGGCGTAGACCATTATAATGAATCGACCTCATCGATTATCTACGACGCAACCGCCTGGAAAAACTATGTCGCCTTTGCTCAGAGCAAAAATATACCTATGGCTATTGGTGAATGGGGGATACGTGGGACTGATGCTGTTGCAGGTCAAAAAATGCGAGACTTCTGGAGTTGGAGCTCCAACAATAACAATGACCTACTTGCTTACAGCTACTTTGATTCTAACCTGAACAGCGCTTCAGGAGGATGGGAAATGTTTGGTGGTCAGCTAACCACTTTTCAGGATATTCTTAAAAATGACCCTCGGGTACAACGAATCGCCGATCTTGGTAAGGGGACAAACACTGGATCTACCGGTGGAACCTCATCTGGAGGTGGTACCACCACTACGGCTGACACAACACCACCAACAGTTATTAGCGCCGCCCCTGCAAACAACGCAGCTGTATCAGGTGTAGTCGCGGTAAAGATTAGTTCATCAGATGCTGGCGGCGTTGCAAGCACCAACTATGGTTTGAATGACGGTAACGGAACTTGGGTCTGGCAATATACCGACAACAACAACCCCTCTACCTGGTCGTGGGACACTACAAAAGTTGCCAACGGTGCATATAGCATACGTGCACGGGTACGAGACACTGCAGGTAATATCACAGATAAGATTATCGCCGTTAGCGTAAACAATACCGTACAGAGTAATACGCTCACAAAACCTGCTGGTCTGACTGCAGCATTTACAGGCTGGAATTGGTCTAACGGTTCTTTGCTTACACTTAGCTGGACTAATCCGAACGGCACTGCGGCAACCCAATTTAATATATCCAGAAACAGTCAGCTGATTGGGTCGACTGCTTACACTAGCTTTACTGACCCTGCCGTACTAAAACAGGGCCAAGTTTACACCTACGATA
>CAYXYR010000062.1:0-5742 GCA_964469435.1 uncultured Candidatus Saccharibacteria bacterium
TTCAGCAGGCGTTGATCGTGATTATAGTTCAACAGGAACGGATGGCTACGGAGCTGGTATAGTTTTTGGAGACACAATAAGTGGTGAGCTAAGCACTGATCCACTACCTATCGACGTCACAGATTCAGCTAAGCTTAATGGACTTACTGGTGGTGTAAACACAGCCTTGGGCGCAGCAGCCGACAAGTTTCGAACTGACGCACAGTAAAAATTAAACATTTCGAATCTTTAACGAGATAGTTAGTTTGTGCCCCTTTTGCTTTCGTAATAGGTCCAAACGTCCTGCGCTATGGCCTACCAAAATCATAAAATAACCCTTTTGGGTTGTTTTTTTAAATTCATATCAGAATGTAAACCCATAACCTAATACGGTTACGTTAATTTGACTTTTTTAACTTGTTATGTTAATATTATATTATGAATTCTGCTACTGAGCGGCACCTACCTAATAGCGACGCACCTGTTTTGTATGGTCACCAAAAATGGCTACTTAACCATTTGGGTGGAAGGGCTATAGCAGACCACGACTCACCTACTAGAGAGCTTACAACCATACAACATGGCAATACTGCCATTACCGTGCTGCCCCACTCAGAATATGGGGATCATCTGTATATTGGAGAGCCTGGAGATGCTAATCCCCATCTAATATCTGTAAAGCCGCCATTAGATGCAGATACACTCATTAATGAACCTAGACCGATGCTTGCTGCGGATAAGGCTCAGGCACACATCGACGATTTAAGACGCCGCAATAGCCACAGAAACTAAAGCTCTCTTCTATAACGAAGCACACTTACTGCTCGACGTAGCACCGGTGAGCCGCTGTAGCGAGCAATATGCTGGCTTTGGCGAGTAATCTGGTCGGACAAGGCCAAAGGTGTTTTTGTTGTATTGATCATCGCTCTGAGTACGATATCCACGAATTTGATACCAGAACATCGGCCCTAGCCAATCATATTGCGCATCGTTAGCGTAAGTATCGGTTAATACCTTTGCTTGTTGCACTTCTGAAACAACAGAAGTAGGTGCACCAAACTCGGTTGCCCAAATCTTTTTCTCGCCGTCGCCTACAAAACGCATAATATCCCGTACCTGGAGAATCTCTTGGTGACCATCAGGCCAATCTGTGCTTCTGCCTGGGTAGCTATAGGGGTGGAAGCTAACTATATCGAACACATCATCTGGATTACGATGTTGGCGATACAAAGTATCATACATTTTGGTTATAAACGTTGGTGCCGAAATATTGCCTGCTATTTTATCGGAGTTGCCGCCCATACCAGCAGTCAATACTCTGGCCAGCTGGTCTGCTCCATGAACCGAATCATGGCCAGCAATCAGATAAGCGAGGTAATTATCAATGCGGGCCTGATCGCTATTGGTTGATGGCCAGGCATCAGCACGATTAGGCTCATTACCTATTTGCCAGTATTTCACCCCGTTAGTCTTATAGCGCGCTACGACAGCGGCTACATATGAGGAATAATCTTTAACATTGCCTACAAGTGGCCCGTTAGATGTAGTATTTGCAATAGACTGATCGCCATCTACATACTTATTCGTAACAGTAGTGGTAGATTGAGAAGCCCAGGCCGGTGCAGTAGCCGGGTTTATGTTGAGTAACAAGTTTATGCCATTAAGTCTAAAATCTTTGACTAGCCTGTCGGATACATCCCAGTTGTAATTATGTGTTCCATCGGCGTTCGGCCTTTTTGGTTCGACCCAGTCCCAGCGTATTGTTGCCCTAGCCCACTGCGCGCCGCTATTATTGATAACGTCTACAGTTTTACTAAAATCTGCCGTATTGGACTTAACAACGCCGGCGAATTCTCCACCTGTTGCTATTCCAAAACGGCCTGTGCCTGTCGTAGACATATCGGCCGCTGGCAGCTGGCTGTAAAAATTACCAACAAAGGCCGAAATTTGCTGATCATGAGAGTCACGAAAAGCTTGTCCCTGCGATGCGGCCGCTAATTGATCTGCTGTAGTGGGTGTTTTGTGAAGATTGGCGTACTCGGCGCTAGCTATTATCTGGGCTGCAATCTGCTGTAGAGCCATGGATTTGCGCACATTCTGGGTAACAAAATACTGCAAGCCACTATTATCTGGCAGTCTATTTAAGGCATATACATATAGGCGTGAGATCTGCATCTCGGCGCTACCAGTAACGCAACTACTGTAATCACTACTACTCTTTATACAGCCGGCCGAGCTATGAGAAGCCTGGGCATGCGACAAAAGCACAAATATTGCACCGCCAGCCATCAAAACAGCAAGCAAAGCCAAGCGAGGTTTGGCAATAATATTGTTTGATTTGAATAATGGCTTTGTTTTGATTGCCATAAGCATACTCTAGTATGAGTATACCACTATAGCTTTATCAATTGGCGGGCTTTTTGCTTGTCTTTTTGGTCATTCAAAAACGTGTTTATGTCTTTGAAGTTAAACACAATATGAGAACCTTTTATTTTGTCACCCTGAACTTCCACAGTTTTAACAATCTCGAGCGATGAACCGGTGTTTATAGGTGTGGCAGAATATTGCCCAGCCGGCAACTTGAATAGTTCTGCTACGACTTGAGCCGGAATGTTAGGATCGGTTTTTGCCACCAATACCCCAAAGTCACCTCCTGCATCCTTGCTCGGATCGTCTGAGTACTTTTTGGCAGTCGCAGCAAAATCTGCCCCGCCCTTCAGTTCCTGTAAAGCAGTATTGGCTCTCTGCACGGTCGCGGGGTCTAATACGGGCAATAATTTTTCGGCTAACAGCTGTTGGGCTAGATACCGCTTGAAGTCATCAACAGACCAACCGAAGTTATCCTTAATGACGTCTTCGAATACTTTTGTGCTGTTGCCAAGGCGGTTCTGCTGCCGAACCACAGCAATTTCTTCCTCTATTTCTTTGTCACTAACCGAAACTTTATTGGCCCGAGCAAGCTGCTTGATGTAGGCGTCATTTATTACTTTTTCTAGGGCTCGTTTTTTGAATTGATCTAACTGTTGCTTGCCGGACTCACTTTTAAAATCGAGCTTCTGTTGATCTTGGTAAAAGTGGATGTAGTGCTTTAGTTCGAATAAATAGCTCTCGTAAGATACGAAGTCTGGCCCCGCTTTGGCTACCGGGAACGGTATAACCTGAGTCACTCTGTACAAAAATGTTGAATAAGATTTGAGCCTATAAAGAGCTATGGTTGTATAGGCAAAAAACCCGACAAAAGCAGCAATGAATAGCGTCGTAGAAATAAGCACAATCTTATGCTTGGAATGTTGCAATGGGTAGACATATTTGCGCGCGCTTTTTAGCACTTCTTCGCGATGCTCGGCCACGGTCTCGTTGGTAATGCGCGGCGCGGCTTCGATGGCTGAGTCTAGCTTAGCTTGAGCTTTAGCCACTTTGCGCTTTGATATTAAATTATTCAGTTTCTTCTTCATTGGTCGTACCTTTTATGTTGGGATAATCTGTTGCTGGCACCCCTTCTTGGCGCAAAATATGCAGAAGTTTCTTCTGAATTTTGGCTGGATGATGAATCTCGTGAATCACCAAGTCCCCGACATAGGTTTGCATCATTATTGTACCAAATCCCAGTAATGTTTGTTGCAAACCGGCGATCTCGTAGTTAACCATCTGGATCTGTTGCAGGCCAAGGTCCACAACACTCCTATGGAATAGGCCTCTTTGAGTTATCTGTATCAGCCGCTGGTCGGTCACAATAAAGATACTGTAGTACCATCCAATCCAAGATGGGAAAAACAGCACCAAACCAAGTAGTACTCCCAGCCCCAAGCCACCAAAGAAGGCACCAAAACCAAGCTCGGGTTTAATGGCCGCCGGCATAACTCCTACTAAAGGACCCAAGCAGCCCAACACTAGGCCACGACGCATTACAACTGGGTGCTTGCGAAAGACGAATAATACGTTTTCGTCGTCGAATTGATCATCAAAATACTTTTTCGTGGCCTGTTTATTTTTTGCCATAGCATTAGCGTAACGGTTTTGGACTTGAACGTCCAGAGATTACAGATATACTCTAGAGGTGACTAACATGGTCCGGTAGCTCAAGGCAGGACAAAAGCGCCGCCGTCCTAAGGCCGGTAAATTGTGTCACTCGTTCGTCCCCATAGTTCAATGGATAGAATACTTCCGTCCTAAGGAATAGATAGCGGTTCGAATCCGTTTGGGGATACCAATGAAAGAGCCGGCTAAATGCCGGCCTTTTCATTGGAGTAAGATCAACAATTTAGTCTTTTACTTGAGTGTATCTTTCGTGAACGGTTTTGTAGTCGTAGATTTCGCCGTCTTCAAACCAGTGTTTTATCTCTAATTTAGCTTCGTCTGGGTCACCAGAGGCATGAATAAGGTTAGGTATGCCTACATTCAGGCCATTGGCATGGGCAAAGCTTACGTGAGCATAATCGCCGCGAATAGTGCCAGGAGCGGCTTCTTTTGGCTCAGTAGTGCCTACAATCTTTCGGACCGTAGCAACAGCCTCTACACCTTCTAGTACGGCAGCAATCACAGGACCCATCTGCATCATCTTTAGGGTTACATCGAAGGCCGCCTTACCACGTCGCGAGATCATCTTGCTAATATCTTCGTAATGATGATGGTAGTGTGCCTCATCTGGTTGCAGCATTTTCATGGCCACAATCTTGAGGCCGGCTTTTTCGAAGCGAGAGCAAATCTCGCCCACTATACCGCGCTGAACGGCGTCTGGCTTGAGAATAATAAGTGTGCGTTCCATAGGTTCCTTTTTGTTAATTCGTCCTTATTATAACAGAGGTAGTAAACCGTGGCTAGCAAATGTGTCGTACAATATAAGCATGTTGTTTAGTAAGGTCAAAACCGACTTTTTAGAGTATCTAGAGATAGAACAAAACCGCTCGCAAAAAACCATCGCCAATTACGATCACTATTTAACTCGGTTAATAGACTACGCAGGTGATATACAAGTTAGCCAGATAGATGCCGAACTAATACATAAATGGCGGCTTTGGCTAAATCGTTTAGGCACTAACAGTAGTGATGAACTGGGCAAAACCACTCAAAATTACCACCTAATTGCCCTACGCAGCTTCTTAAAATATTGTGCCAAAAGAGATATTAAGGCCCTAACTGCCGACAAGATCGAGCTAGCGCGTACTAAGCGCAAAGAAGTAACCTTTTTGACCCCTGAGGAGGTCGAAAGATTGTTCGACCAGGCCGATGTTAGCAAGCTGGGCGGTTTGCGAGATAGGTCTATTTTGGAGCTGCTTTTTAGCAGCGGTTTACGCGTGTCAGAGCTAGTCGGGCTGGATCGTGACCATATCAACCTCAAGCGACGAGAGTTTACCGTAAGAGGCAAAGGCCAGAAAGACCGACCGATATTTATTAGTCCATCTGCGGCTCACTGGCTTGACCTTTACCTAGACAAGCGCCAAGACAACACCAAGCCACTTTTCGTTCGCTACAGCGGCTCTAAAAAGGTAGATTTGAGTGGCAATTACCATAGGCTTACGGCCCGAAGCGTTCAGCGACTAGTTGCCCGCTATGCCCTGCTAGCTGGCATAACCAAGCACGTATCGCCACATACGCTTAGGCATAGTTTTGCAACCGATCTACTCATGAATGGCGCCGATATTCGCAGTGTACAAGCCATGCTTGGGCATAGCAACATCGCTACCACCCAGATATATACGCACGTGACCGACCCTCACCTAAAGGCAATTCACGAAAAATTCCACAGTCCTGGTCTAGAAAATT
>CAYXYR010000063.1:0-5552 GCA_964469435.1 uncultured Candidatus Saccharibacteria bacterium
CGCTACGTACCAGAGATGCTCATAACCCCGTTAGATCAGTTAGCATCAGCATACGACCATCACAAAAATGACCCATTGTTCGTTAACGAGCTCCACGCCTTACAGCACGAGTTTAATAATCGGCCAACACCATTGGTGTTTGCACATAACCTAACGAAACGATTAGGTGGTGCTCAAATTTACCTCAAAAACGAAGGACTAAACCACACTGGTGCTCACAAAATAAACCATTGTCTGGGCCAAGCTCTCCTGGCCAAGAAAATGGGCAAAACACGGCTTATTGCCGAAACCGGTGCCGGCCAACACGGCATAGCCACAGCTACTGTTGCCGCTAAGCTCGGGATGGAATGTACCGTCTATATGGGACAAGAGGACATTGACCGACAACAACCAAATGTATTCTTTATGCAGCAATTAGGAGCCAAGGTTATTTCGGTAGATGAAGGAAGTCAAACCTTAAAAGACGCCGTAAATGCTGCGCTCAAAGATTACATGGCAACCTTTGACACAACCCATTACGTCATTGGATCCGCACTCGGGCCAGATCCTTACCCCCGTATGAATCGCGATTTCCAGTCAATCATTGGCAAGGAAATACGCCAACAGCTCGAACGGGAACCTGATGTCATGGTGGCGTGTGTTGGAGGTGGTAGCAATGCTATAGGCATGTTTTACCCATTCCTAAAACACAAGACCGTGCAACTAATTGCCGTAGAAGCTGGTGGCCGTGGGCCTGGCACGGGCAATAACGCAATTCGCATGGAACAGCCGAATATCGGTATATTGCAGGGCTATAAATCGTATTTCTTGCAGGACCAATATGGCAACATTACATCAACACATAGCATTTCTGCTGGATTAGACTACCCTGGTATCGGACCAGAGATTGCTGCCCTTGGCGATTCGGGAAGAGTTACATTCACGAGCGCTACAGATAAAGAGGCTCTGAACGCATTTTCGTTCCTAGCACGAACGGAAGGTATATTGGCCGCGCTTGAGTCAGCTCATGCCGTGGCTGCCACTTTGCGCCTAGCTCCCAAAATGCCAAAGTCATCAAGTTTGGTCGTGAATATTTCGGGCCGTGCCGACAAAGATTTGTTTCAAATTGCCAGGTCGCTCAAAAATAGCAACTTTAAGCAGTTCATAAAGGAGGAGGTTAAGCGATATGAGTCGTAAACTATCGTTGATGTTCCATGTTGTTCTTGGTTATCCGTCGCTCGAAAAATCACTCGAAATAGTCAGCGAGTTATGTAAACGAAATGTTGATTACCTAGAAATCCAAGTGCCGTTTTCTGACCCACTGGCCGACGGTCCATTGATTGTCCGAGCCAATCAAACTGCCTTACAACATGGAGTCGGATTAAGCCGAGTGGTTGAAGCAATTATGGCTAATCGTAACTCCAGAACCAAACTGCTACTCATGAGCTATGTACAGCCAGTTTTCAAGGTCGACCCAAAGCTCGTATTGCAGCAGCTTAAGCAGGCCGGTGCCTATGGTTGCATCATCCCCGACCTACCAATAGACCAACCGGAGGCAGCACTATTTCAAACTACCACCCTTCAGTTTGTGCCAGTTTTGTCACCGGGCATAACGCGTCAGCGTATTGAACTATACAAAAGGCTAAAGCCCAAATTGATCTATTGCACAGCACGCCGCGGCATTACTGGGACCAAAAGCCAGTTCGATCAGCTCGAGTATATTAAGCAAGTCAAGCGTATGTTAGGTGGCGAAGTTGTCGTAGGCTTTGGCATCCAACAACCTTCACAACTACAGGAACTACCAGGCTATGTCGATGGTGCCGTGATTGGTTCACGTCTTATAGAAGCTATGCTTCATTCAGATGGCAGGATTAAAGCCGCCCTGCAACTTGTAGACCAGTTTATAGCAACACGGAACCAGTTAGCATCTGGTACAATAACTAAACAAAAGGATAAACTATGAGTAAACCCGTAATTCTAACTGGCCTTAGGGCCAACAACGACCTGCAACTTGGCAACTACCTTGGTGCATTATTGCCCATCGTACAAATGCAGAAGCAACATGCTGGCGAGTACCAGATTAATTTATTTGTGCCCGATCTACATAGCTTTACTACGCCGATAGATCATAGCAAACTATACCAACAAACCATTCAGAATCTAAAGATATTTGTGGCTGCTGGTTTGGACCTAGACGACCCAAACACATTCATTTACCGTCAAAGTCGCATACCTGCCCACAGCGAACTGACAATAATTCTGAATTGTTTTGCTTACATGGGCGAGCTAAACCGCATGACTCAGTTCAAAGAAAAGGGTGATGGCAAGCAAAACGTGAGCGTTGGTCTGTTCGACTATCCAGTACTTATGGCTGCCGACATTTTGCTGTACGGTGCTAAATATGTACCGGTTGGAGCAGATCAAACTCAACATGTCGAACTAGCGCGTGACATAGCCATCCGCATGAACAATAAGTTCGGTGAATTATTCACGCCACCAGAGGCCGAAAAAGCCCAAATTGCCTTTGCCGGCCACGACCAGAGATTGCGCGTACGCGACCTTCAAAAGCCCGAAAAGAAAATGAGCAAGTCAGATGAATTTGGAAAGGGTGTAATATTTTTGGGTGATGATCCCCAGACAGCTGCCAAGAAAATTATGAGTGCCACGACCGACAGCCTAGGTAGCATTCAGTACCATAAAGACGAACAACCCGGGATAGCGAATCTAATCGACATTCTGGCAGCGCTTTCCCGACGAGACGTTAAAGATGTTGTTAGTGAATATCAAGGCCAAACTCAATATGGGCCACTAAAGTCAGCTGTAGCCGAGGCTGCCCAGCAGTTCCTGGTCGACTTTCAGGCGCGGCTTGCAAATGTTGACGAAGCTATGCTAATGGCCAAACTCGAATCATCCGAAAAAGACATGAATCAAGTTGCAAATACCACGCTGGAACGTGTTCAAAAAGCCGTTGGCTTACGTTAGTATGATTAGCTTTACTGCAGATAAATCAGGCCGGATCGATGGGATAATAGCCTCTAGTAACAACTTAAGCAGGTCTTTTGTAGCTTCTTTAATAGATCAAGGCAAAGTACGACTAAACAAAAATGTCTGTTACAAAAGTTCAACCAAAGTGCATGAAGGCGACAAAATCAATCTAGATTTTAGCCCACAACAGCTGACAGATATACCAGAAATTTCATTGCCTATATTGTATGAGGACGACGACTGCCTAGTCATCGAGAAGCCGATTGGGCTACTTACTCACAGCAAGGGTGCCTTTAACCCCGAGGCCACGGTATCGAGTTTTATTCGGCCATACACTAAAGAAATGGAAGATAACCGCGGTGGGATTGTACATCGACTCGACCGCATAACTAGTGGCGTACTGATTTGCGCTAAGACACCCGAGGCATTAACATGGCTACAAAAGCAGTTTAGTCAGCGTAAAAACAAAAAAACCTATTACGCTGTTGTCCAAGGCAAGCCACAACCCAATAAGGCCCTTATAGACATTCCTATTGAGCGTAACCCCAACAAACCGCAGACTTTTAGGGCTGGGGTTAATGGTAAAACGGCCAAAACTACATACGAAGTTGAGCAAACTAATGGCAATTACAGCTTATTAAAATTACAACCAGAAACGGGTAGGACTCATCAACTACGTGTTCATATGAGTTATATAAAGCACCCGATTTTGGGCGACGAATTGTACGGTGGTCAACCAGCCGAACGGGTTTACTTGCATGCCAATAAACTCGAAATAACCTTACCAAACCGACAGCGCAAAGTATTTGAATGCCCGGTTCCTGACTTGTTCAAAGCCAAGGTATCATAAACTCATGAACCTACTATTGCATCCTCGCACCGAAAAATCTCTATCTGCATTTTTGCATCATCCATCACACGCCGTAATTTTGACCGGTGAGCCGGGTAGTGGCAAGGGAACAGTGGCTAGACATATGACCAACCAGCTTCTAGCCGACCACAGTTTGGCCAACATCATGGCGTTAGGCCAAGAAGATAAGGCAATTACTATTGAACAAGTACGTGATGTCATACGTTTTACTCAACTGACCGTTCCGGGCAATGGTCAACTCAAGCGGGCTATCATAATTGAGAATGCACACAGGATGGGCCAAGAAGCTCAGAATGCTTTGCTTAAACTATTCGAAGAGCCGCCGGCCGACACTATCATAATCCTCACTTCACCCTCCGCTAGCGATGTTCTATCCACCATCAGATCTCGTGCACAGCAGATACCGATCTTGCCAGTTTCTGTCCAGTCTAGTTTGGAATACTTCGCAGCGGCCGGTCACGACAAAACGCTAATAAAGCGCAATTACTTTTTAAGTAATGGCTGTGTTGGTTTGCTTTCGGCCTTGCTGGGTTCTGATGAACACCCCCTAGTAGAACAGATTCAAACTGCCAAGAGCCTAATCCAGTCGACCGTTTTTGAGCGCCTAACTTTAGTGGAGGGGTTATCTAAAAACCGTGAATCGCTTGATACACTATTGCTAGCGATTATACGTGTGAGCAACGCCGCCCTGAACCAAGCTATGCAGGCTAATGCCAAAGAAAAGGTTACCAGGCTGTCACAAACACTAAATGCAGCCGTACGTGCCAAAAATATGCTTGGTAAAAGTCCAAATACCAAGCTATTACTAAGCGACCTCATGCTAAACCTCTAAATCTTTGATATACTAGTAGGCACGATGTATGAAATCGCCCTAGTTCTGGGATTTGGAATTTTAGCCATACGTGGCAGTAAAGTTCGCGAAGACGAGCTAAGCGAACTACCCCGAAAAATAACCGACAAAGTAGGTAAGTTATGGGACATAGCTCACCAAGGCATGCGCGAAAACCGCTTTTTGCGTGCCGAAAAAGCCTTGCTTACTATTCTAGAGATTGACCAAAAGAATGCAGCCGCATACAACCGTTTGGGCATTTTGTACGCTAAGCAAAAAGAATATCGCGATGCTATCGACTGTTTCGAAATTGCCAGCAGTATCGAACAAACCCCTTCGAGCCTTCATAACCTAGGACTGATTCATTACGAAACCGAAAATTACGAAAAAGCCGCGGTCGCTTTCGAACAAGCCCTTAAATTAGAAGATAAGTTCGCCTCACGCCATATAGCCTATGCCAAGGTCCAAGAAAAACTCGGCAACAAAAAACTTATGATTCATGAGCTAGAAAAAGCCGCAGAATTAGAGCCAAACAAAGAAACTTTAACGCTGTTAGAGAAAGCATACCGAGATAACGACATGCCAGCCGAGGCAGACCAAATAGAAAATCGCCTCAAAAAGTTGATCGTGCCAGCAGGTAGACCTAAGCGCGTCATTCGCCAGCGAAAAGTCGTAGTCTAATTTCTAGTTGCAGTTGTAAAATAACCTCTGTTTTGGTACACTTTGTCGGTTGAATATGCCGCCTTAGCTCAGTTGGTTAGAGCGACGGTTTTGTAAACCGTAGGTCGTCGGTTCGAATCCGACAGGCGGCTCCATTTTTATTTACGCTGGGATAGTGAAGCGGTCAAACACGTCAGACTGTAAATCTGATGGCTTATGCCTTCGCAG
>CAYXYR010000064.1:0-2683 GCA_964469435.1 uncultured Candidatus Saccharibacteria bacterium
CTATTTATCAGTACTCTGCAATTACCTAGACTTATCTAGGTTATTAGTGGCTATGCTTTGCTAGTTCTTGTGCATTTCGCGCTATTTGGCCAAGTGCACTGAAAGGATTTTGGTGTGTAGCAGTGGGTTCTGCGCCCGTACCTAGAGCAAACGAATCGGACGCTACGCAAAGTTGATCGCCTTGAGCGTCGAAATCTGGATTGATTGCTCGTATTGCGCGACGCATCTGGCCGGCGTTCTGCACCCAAGCACCAGCGTTCGAAGCAACAACTACAGACACTGTCTCGTCTTGCATATTTACTATGTCGGCAATTGATCTAGCGCCCTCAGCCATTACTTCGTTGCCAACGCTGCTTGCTACTTCGACCAAATCAGTCAACATACCTTTGCCGATCATTCTCGGAGCAATAACCTCGCGCATATAATCCTGTTCTGTCATGCCCTCTTCGACATCAGGACCTTCCGCTGACTTCATTGGTCGGTTGCCTGCAATCAGCAAGACATGCCAACTTGGTATCTGCTCAAGCAATTCGGCACGACGATGCATCCAGTTTCGAACGCCACCCGTGATGATGCTTAGGTCATACTGAACTCGCGGTGTCGTGTCCGCACCTGCAAAAGTGCGCTCTACTGGCACCAATAATCCAGATCGCTCCACCCAATCTCGAGCGATGCCAATAGCATCTTGGCTTGTTCCGAGAACCTCTTGTACGCCGTCGATATTTTGCTGTAATTCTTTAGCTGGACCAACTGCAGCAATGAGCTTGCCCAGGTTTTCGGCAGTTGGTAGTTCTGTTAACTCATGACCAAACACTTTGGCCATTTCGGTTATCACCCCGCTACCCTCAATTGTTTTACCAATATCGTAGATAGCGTTCGCTCCTTCTCGCAAGGGGCTGAAGTTTGCAAATGTTAGTAACTCTGACATTAATTACGCCTTAATTAGTGGATTAATCATTGTCAAATATTATAGCATATTTTCTTCCTTACATCAATTGTTGTTTGGTTTTTAAACAGTGTGTTTACAAAAGGGTATCAAATCACCATTACGGATAACCGGCTTGCGCTATTGCAGCCTACTAACCGAAAGTAAACACCAAAATACCAGTCCTTCGACTGGTATTTGTTTTAGCAACTAACGACTAAGTGCTTAAACTCTAGTAAGACTTTTTGGCGCCGTCTGCTACAGCTTTTTCGGCATTCTCTTTAGACATCATTGCACACACTGTTGTGCCGCATTTTTCGTGCTTGCCTTTGGCCATGAAGCCACCTTTGGCTGTCTGGACAACTTCAGCATTAGTTAGTTCTACACCTTTTTCCTTACACTTCACACAGTAACCAGTTGCCATATTTTTGCTCCTTCTACTAACTTATTTTTATAGTGGTTAATTATAGCCTAATAAGGTAAACAAACAAAAGGCTCCCTTGTCAGGGAGCCTTTCTGGGAGCCATATTGGTGCAGGATAGTTGACGTATTTCAAACGGCAGCTATTGATGCACAAGAAGATTATAAACTAAAACACCTGGCTGAACAATTCCAGCTATCTGATAACCTTGTTTAAGAGCAAGCGTACTAACATCGGACAGGTAGATAGTCTATAATTGGCATATACACTATGAGCCATGAACACAATCAGGTTAATAACGACGGAGCTATCAAGTTCGGACTGGTCTTGAACAGTCTATTTACAGTGGTTGAGTTTGGCTTTGGTATCGCAACAGGCAGTCTTGCCCTTATCGCAGATGCCTCACATAACCTGACAGACACCTTCACTTTGATGGTTTCTTTTACTGCTAATCGTCTGGCACGCAGGGAAGCTAACGAGAGTAAAACCTTTGGCTATGGTCGAGCCACAATTCTAGCTGCTCTACTAAATGCAAGCGTGATGCTTGCCGTCGCAGCCTTTATCGTCTTTGAGGCAATTCAGCGTCTAACTCATCCCCAACCGATTGAAGGTGGCATTGTTGCGATAGTTGCCTGTGTAGGTATAGCCGTAAACGGCTCAATCGCACTGGTTCTTTCGAAGCACCGAAAAGACCTTAATATGCGTAGTGCATTTATTGATATGTCATTTGACGCTTTATCCTCATTAGGTGCAGTTATCGCTGGTTTAGTTATCCTATTCACAGGTGTTAATGGAATAGATAGCGTTGTCGGTTTGTTGATAGCTGGCTTATTGGTTTACAACACGCTCAAGATTTTGAAAGAAGCTACTCAAATACTGCTAGAAGGTACGCCGAAAGAGATTGATATTATCAGTGTTAAGCAAGCTATCGTTGATACTGACAACGTTCTAAAGGTAGATGATGTTCATATTTGGGCTATTCGCTCTGGTTACAATGCTCTGAGCTGTCATATCGTTATTGACGAGAAGAACCTGCCGAAGAGCCGAGTGATTGTAGAAGCCGTGAAGACTACTCTCAGAAGCGGTCATGATATACAGCACGCAACCATAGAAGTTGAGTTAGAAGATTGTACAAAGCACGACGACCACGAGAAGCATTAGTTTTTGAAAAACTGAAAAACAATCAAGTTAAAACGACTTTTTGCTTTTGAAAAACTGATTTATAAATCAAAAAACGAGACTTATTACCCTAGCTAGATAGGGGGTAGTCTCCCTTAGTTTCACAAAAATGACACTCCGCCGTGTATATACCTAATTTGTGGGAGCAATTTCCCCAA
>CAYXYR010000064.1:2783-5533 GCA_964469435.1 uncultured Candidatus Saccharibacteria bacterium
ACAAAAATGACACTCCGCCGTGTATATACCTAATTTGTGGGAGCAATTTCCCCAAGCGTTTTTTGGCAGAGAGTGCTATAAGCCTTTAAATAGGTCAGCAACGTCAACTTTAAGGCTTCTAGCAATCTTACTGAGTGTGCCGAGCCTAGCCCATCGCTTGCCAGTCTCGATGTAGGCAACTGCCACTACACTCATATTTATGCTTTCGGCTAGCTCTTGTTGAGTTACACCTTTGCTTTTGCGAACTTCTGCTACTCGCTTACCAAAGGCTTTCATCATGTTTTGTTCTTGTGTATTACCCATACACTAAGGGTAGGAATTATAAACAGATAGTTACATAAACTAACTGTTTATTTTTTGGTATTGTTAAGTTATATTGATAAGAGGTAACTTAAACAAGGAGTTTATTAAAATGCAGTGGTTCAAAAAGCACAAAATACTATCAATCGTAGGCGGCTTTATCCTTCTGGGTATAATCGTCTCAGCAGCAGGTGGCGGTAGCAAATCAAATAACGGAACTAGCAATACTTCATCTAATGGCTCGTCTTCATCGGCTAAGGCTGAAACAGCTAAGGTTGGTCAGCCAGCAAACGACGGCAAGTTCGAGTTTACAGTTAAGAGTGTTGAGTGTGGCAAAACATCTGTTGGCACAAACCAGTACCTTACCAAGACTGCACAAGGGCAATATTGTTTACTCAATGTGAGTGTTAAGAATATCGGCGACCAGGCTCAGAGCCTCGTTTCCAGCAACCAATACCTGCTTAATGCGAGCGGTCAGAAGTATTCGGCTGACGATACTGCTACACTCTACAATGCTCCAAACGGTACAAGCTGGTATAACGACATAAATCCTGGCAACAGCGTTGAAGGTGCTATCGTCTTTGACCTACCGAAAGACCAGACGCCAGCTACTGCCGAGTTGCACGATAGTGCATTTTCAGGTGGCGTAAAGGTTACTTTACAGTAGGTTCTTTCATTTCCAGGCTAGCCATGCTGCCATTCTCTTTGAAGCTGTGGTAGTAGAAAAACCTAGTAAGGTCTTCTGGCAAACTCTTGCCCACATAATTCTCAAAGATATGTGGGCAGTTTGTTTCTTCGTTAAAGCTCGCCGAACCAGTACCAAGTAGTTGTTGCAGGTTTGAGGCTTCTGAAAACATAACTCCATCTATAAATGGAAAATGATTGCCTGGATACAAAAACTCCTTTTTGACTGATGCACCAGTTTTCTTCTGATATGACTGCTTCATAGTGTGAGTTGGTCTTGGAACATCTGGGTCAAGTGGCTTGCCGTCAGTTGAGAAATGTACAACTTGAAAGTCAATCGGCAAGATACCAAGCATAAATAAGTCCATGCTTGAACCCATCATACTCATCGGATAGCCAGAAACAGCAATTAACGTAAAATCATCTTTATCAACGTCTTTTAGATATTTTTCTTTTATCTTGGTCGCCTTAGTAAAAAGCACCGAAGAGTACCTTAATGCGAACTGTTCTCGTGGCGTATTGAATACCGCACCTGACTGTAATGCCTGGCGTTGTATCTCTTTCAGTTCATCATCCTCAGTAGCCAGGACGGCTTCAATCCAGATTTTCTTACCGCTTGGTAGTTCAAGGCAAAAATCAAATCCCTTGCCATTAGTGGGTATCATCTTGATGCCTGTTTTTTCTAACCACTCAGCCACTTCAAGCTCCCAAAGCCGAGCGTAAAAATCATTATCTCTCAGTTCATGGGCAAAGTTCTTATCAAGATAATTGCAAAGTCCGTTTTTGTAGTAGGCTTCATCAACCCACTTTCGCAACTCAGCAGACGTTGCAGATTTAGAAAGACGGTAATGTTCGTAATACTTATCTTTACCCACTTCCCAGATGGTCTTATGGTTACTTTTCGACATTGCCTGCTTCCCTGAGCTTTCTTGGGTCGCCGTCCATCAGAATGTCAAAGCGAGCTTTTGAGATTAGTAGATGGACAGTTTGTGCGAGGTCGGTAATTACAGGTACACTCTTAGCCCCTCTAAGTGCGTATTCAAACTCTTTCTTTGAATAATGCTGATTTACAAGGCTAATCATGGCTTGGCTTGGTGCGTCAAAAAGTAGGTCGTGTTTATCATGTAGAGCAATCATTATTTTCTCAAGGTCGTGACCCATGCTTTTAATCTCTGTGTAGTTCGCACCTTTGTGCTTTAACCAAGCCTTCATGGTTAATTCAAGTGAGTGACAGAGCAGATAATACTTAACTGCGAAGTAGCGTGTCATATTCGGTTCTTGGTTCTGTATAAGCTCGTACCCAGCGTAGTATTCCAATGCCTAGTTCAGTAAGCCTCGTGCTGAGGTTCGCTTATCTAATTCTTCTTGGTTGGGATTAGCCATTTTTCTTTAAAATCTTCATCACATCTTCTCTACGGTAACGCCTGTCACGGCGTGTTCCAATTCGCACTGCAACCAAATAACCACTTTTATCCCATGCCCTGAGCGTGTTCGGATGGCAATTCAACAGTTCGCACGCCTGTCGGAGCGTCAGTAGTTTTGGCTGCTTTCTCTGTTCTTGTGTCATACTATAACTATACACGACTTAACAAAACGTAAGAGTGAAGTGATGAAAAGCGATGACAAAAATAAGTCTGATGAACCGATAGTTGTAAACCTCGATGCGATTAAAGCTGAAAACGAAGGCTCTTCTTTAACGCTTCGTGAGTACAAAGAGCTAAGTGCCAAAGACCATTCAACGCTTACAGAACATGAGCGGAAAGAGC
>CAYXYR010000065.1:0-5464 GCA_964469435.1 uncultured Candidatus Saccharibacteria bacterium
ATTGTCCCGTCAGCCATTTTCACTTTCTGGGCAATATGGCCCTGCTGAGCGTCAGCTGCACTAGTCGAAATATTGGCAGCGCTAGCAATAGCCGCAATCAACATGCGAGTTCGCTCGTGACTAATCTTGGCCACTGGGTGTAGAACGCCATCAACTCTTAGACGGATTCGCACTCCATCTGGCTGGTTTTCAATATGTATGTCCGAAGCCCCAAGCTTATGTGCTTGTTGTGTAATGTAAGCCAACATATCATCAGCTCGAACTTGGTCTAAAGTGGCCGAAACTTGAGCAATCAAAGCTTGACGGTCTTCAGTCCCGATTGAGATGTCCTTATAAACAACTTGTTTGGGCGGGTCGTACAGCTTCATATAGTCACGGTAGCCAGCATCAGAGATAAGAGTGTAGCTTATTCGTTGATCAAGAAAACGTTGGACCAAACTATTGATAGTTTGCTGGGAGGTTGTGGTAGTAATACCAAAAGTAATGGCATTTTGCGTTACTTGCAATGGGACTACTCGTAAGCTGTACATTTCTTGGGTGTCTAGTATGCCTTTAAAAAGCGGCTTGTTTGATAAAGCCGAAGTATCGGTATAAGACAAACCTAATATTCGAGCACGCCGTTGGGCTGACTGCTCCTCGTCATAACGAGCGTCTTGACTCATAAACTAAGTATATAGCCTTAAGCAGTATCTTTGCTACCCCAAAGTACGTATAGTAACCGTATGCGTAGTGTATTTTTAATTGCTCACAACATCCGTAGCTGCCACAATGTTGGTTCTTTACTTAGAACAGCTGAAGGCTTAGGCGTTAAGTGTGTATACCTAACAGGCTATACTCCATATCCTCGCCAAACAGACGACTCCCGATTGCCTCATATTGCTCGTAAAAATCATCTTGCAATCAGCAAAACTGCTCTTGGCGCCGAAAACAATATATCTTGGATACATGAGGAAAATTTGGACAATGTGATAAATAGCTTACAAGCTAAAAATGTAACTGTCTGTGCACTTGAACAAACACCCAACAGTTTGCCCCTGCCAGAATTTGCACCACCTGATAATTTAGCAATTTTACTAGGCGAAGAGGTTAACGGCATTAACAAAGAATTGCTTGCGCGTGTAACTACTCATCTAGAGATACCAATGTTTGGGCAAAAGGAATCATTCAATGTAGTTGAAGCAGCAACAATGGCCATGTATCACTGTCGATTTTACCCAAGCAGCCCAAACCAATAGCTTTTTATAACTATTTTACGTACAATAACACTAGTTATGGTTGCAGCAGCGCGATCGACTCGCCATCATCAAAAAAGACACGGACATCATCAAAAAAGAAGCAACAATTTTTTGCGTGTCTACGCCCCTTATCTGCCAGTGCTCCTTATGCTGGCGGCAAATCTAACGTTTAGCTTTAGGGCAGTCAATTCTGTCGCAAATAGTAAAAAAGATGTGTTGGCTTATGCCACCAACATGAGTCCGCAGCTGCTGGTAGATGCTACTAATAGCCAGCGCGCCGCATTTTCCGCTAATGCATTGTCGCTAAACAGTAAACTTAACAGTGCAGCACAAGCCAAAGCTAACGATATGGCCACTCGAAATTATTGGTCGCACAATACACCTGACGGTAATCCGCCTTGGTATTTTATTACCAATGCTGGCTACAGCTACAGCCGCGCTGGCGAGAACCTTGCATATGGCTTTACAGAGGTTAACGGGACTTCTGGTGTTATTGCCGGTTGGATGAACAGCCCAAGCCACAAAGAAAACCTTATCAATCCAGCATTTACAGAAGTAGGATTTGGTGTAGCCAACGCAGCCATGTATCAGGGTCACAGTGAAGAAACCATAGTTGTAACCATGTATGCCACACCATACGCTGCAAAAACCGCGCCTACTCCCACTCCTACGCCAAAACCAGCCCCTACTGAGGTGAAGCCTCAGGTGACTCCTTCGCCAACCACTACCACTGCCGCTGCTAGCCCAGAGGGGCATGAAGTTATCATTACCATAACTGATGAAAACAATAAACCAGCACCATTTATAAAGGTCACTCTCCATTCATTCCCACAAGTTGGTTATACGGATGAAAACGGTAAGGTCAGCTTCAAAAACGTAGAACCGGGAGACCACACAGCTACAGCAGAAACTGCCTTCGGTACTACAGAGAAAAAACTTACCATCACACCTGGTCAGACTCAAGTTAGTGTGACTTTCGCAAAACCACTGCCAGAAAACCAGACAAATTCTAGTTCTACGACAGATAAAAGCACATCCAAGACGATGAGTGCACGTCAGCCGAATAGAATTGACTTATTCACTAAAGGTTCAGCCCCGTGGCTTACTGCAGTGTTAATCATAACCAGCTTAGTAGGCTTAGCTTATGTTGGCCTAAAACACAGCATTAAAATTCATAAACTGCTGATTAAAGGCGAGAAATACATTTTTCATCACGCTTTGTTTGACGTTACCATAGTCAATTTTGCGATCTTGTGTTACTTCTTAAGTCGCGGTGTCGGTTTTATACTATAGTCACTACTAGCTTAGACGAACATTACTTGCACCAAGTAGCTCAGTAATCTGGCCGGTCACTGATTCATCAAGTTGAATACCTTGTGGTAGTTTGATGATTTGGCGATCGGTGTCGGTTCCAAGTACCAGAACCACATCAGTTCCACCTACGTGAGCATCAATAATGCCTTTAAGACTAACAAGCTTGGCCTGATCCTTACTGTCGTCAAGCTTAAGGAATAACCTTTTGTTAGTAGGTTCACTAGTTGTTTTGGTAACGCTGGACTTGGCATCATGCTTTGGTTTTGTTGTTTTTTTGCGAGGAGTCTTTTGCTTTTTACCTTGTGGTAGGTAATTTTTGGCTTCTTCATGCGTGACCTCACGGGCCGAATCGACCATAATTTTAGCCTCGCTTGACACTGAACCATCTTTTTCTTGGCCAGAAATTTTTCCGGTAACAGTAACAACTCTATCACGCTGCCACAGCTCAGGTGCTTGGGCATAGACACGCGGGAACAAGATTAATTCGCGTTCACTGGCCTCATCTCCCAGACGTACAAAAGCCATTTTTTGACCATTTTTTGTTGTTATCTCGCGCGCGTCTAGAATTACACCCCCAACAGTTATTTGGCGCCCGTGTAGTTCTGGTAACACCTCTGCTAATGGCGTAACTTGCTCGCGCAGCCATACCTTATAGTCAGCAAGAGGATGCTGGGACAAATATAACCCCAGCAATTCACGTTCCCATTGCAATTGCTCACGTTGGGTAAATTCTGTCACGCTCGAATCAAGCTTTAGAGTAGGCTTAACTTCTTGTACCTCAACACTAGCACCAAACAAATCAGTCTGGCCGCTGGCTTTTTCTTTCTGGATTCGACTGGCATAGGCTAGCAAGACATCTAGATTGCCTAGCAATTGAGATCTTGACCCAAACCTATCTAGCGCACCAGCCTTGATTAGACTTTCGAGTGCTTTGCGATTTACTATACGAACATTTACTCTTTCAAAGAAGTCTTCCAGATCTTTAAATGGTGCTTCTTCACGCGCTCTGAGAATCTCTTCAACCGCTCCTGTACCGACGTTCTTTATAGCTGCCATACCAAAACGAACCTGTTCCTGCCCGGGCACAACAGCAAATTCAAGGAATGATTCGTTAACATCAGGTGCTAAAACTGTAATGCCCATGTGATTACATTCGCCAATTTCAATTGCCAGGCGATCTGTGTCGTCGTAATCACTAGTCATCAATGCTGCCATAAAAGCTGCAGGATGGTGCGCCTTTAGGTAGGCTGTCTGGTAGGCGATTAATCCGTAACAAGCTGAGTGACTCTTGTTAAAGCAGTAATCGGCAAAGGCCTCTAGTTGGCCCCAAAACTTTTCGGCAAAAGCCTTAGTAACCTTGCTATGTTCGACCATGCCATCTATAAATGCAACCTTCATTTTGGCCATAGTTTCGCGTTGTTTCTTGCCTATGGCTTTTCGCAGCGTGTCGGCCTGCCCGCCCGTAAAGCCACACATGTCCTTACTGATCTGCATAAATTGTTCTTGGTAGACAAGGATACCATAAGTGTTAGATAGGGCCGCCTTAAAGCCTTCGTGATCATAAACCACTTCTTTTTCACCATGCTTACGGGCGATAAAATCATCAATAAACTGCATCGGACCAGGTCGATAAAGGGCGACCATAGCAATAATGTCATCAAACTGACTTGGCTTGAGCTGCCGAAGATAGCGTTTCATGCCAGCCGATTCTAACTGGAAAACCCCAGTTGTATCGCCGCGCTGAAAAAGCTTGAAGGTTTTTTCGTCATCCAGAGGGATGGTATTGATATCAATATCTTTATCATAGACACGTTTCACTATCCTGAGGGCGTTTTTAATAATAGTCAGGTTACTAAGCCCCAAGAAGTCCATTTTAAGCAACCCTAACTCTTCTACGGGCCCCATCGAATATTGGGTAGCTACCACACCTTTTTGGGCCATTTCGAGCGGCGCAAACTTTACTATTTCGTCAGGTGCTATCACCACCCCAGCAGCATGAATCCCATGGCTGCGAATTGTACCTTCCATCTGGACTGCCAGGTCAAAAACGCGTTTACTCTGCTCGTTATTCTCGTATTCTGCCTTGAGGTCCGCGTCATCTTTGAGTGATTTCTCGAGAGGAATATGCCTTCCCTGAACTGGTGGCGGAATCATTTTGGCCAAGCGATCAGCATCAGCATAGGGTACCTGAAGTACACGCGCAACATCACGTACAGCATTACGGGCTGCCATTCGGCCAAAGGTCACTATGTTAGCAACTCGTTCAGTTCCATATTTTTCGACGCAATACTGAATTACCTCATCACGCCTCGTGTCTTGAATATCGATATCGACATCAGGCATGCTAATACGATCGGGATTGAGAAATCGCTCAAACAGCAGGTCGTAGCGCATCGGGTCTAGCTCCGTTATCTTGAGAGCATATGAAATTATCGAACCGGCCGCCGAGCCACGGCCCGGTCCAAAGACGATCCCTGTGTCCTTACCCCAGTTGATAAAGTCTGAAATAATTAAAAAGTAACCGTTAAATCCCATCTGGGCAATAACGCCTAGCTCGTACTCGGCTCGATCGGCTACTGCTTTTGGCAAAGTTTTTTTGGCTTGATCTATACTTAGCTTTTGCGCATCCTGTTCTTCCAAACCACCATAACGCCACGCAAGTCCTTTATAAACTAAACGATGCAAATATGATTGCTCGCTCTCACCTTTTGGTACGGGAAACTTAGGAATCAAAATTTCACCCAAGGTTATATTCACGTCACATCTATCGGCAATGGCTTTAGTATTTCGAATTACTTCGGGGTGCTCTTTGGACCAACGTTTGATTATCTCTTTGGGATCAGTAACGTGAAGCTCAAAATCTTTTAAGCTCATACGTTTTTCGTCACTCAAAAACGAACCTGTCTGAACACACA
>CAYXYR010000066.1:0-5070 GCA_964469435.1 uncultured Candidatus Saccharibacteria bacterium
TTATAGTAGTTTTGGTCGTACTGGGCATTGGAATAGTTGGTATCTATAACGGTCTGGTTCGCACCAATGTTCGTGCCGACGAGGCCTGGAGCGACATCACAGTTCAGCTCAAAAGGCGCGCCGATCTAATCCCTAATCTAGTAGAAACTGTCAAAGGCTATGCCAAACATGAGACAGAAGTATTCGAGAATGTAACTAAAGCTCGGTCGGCAATCTTGGGCGCGCAAGGCGTAGAAGAAACAGCCAAAGCCGACAATCAGTTTACCGGTGCGCTAAAAAGTTTGTTTGCTGTTGCCGAAGCTTACCCACAGCTCAAGGCAAACGAAAACTTTGCCCAATTGCAGGCTGAGCTAACTGATACAGAAGATAAAATTCAAGCTGCTCGACGCTTTTATAATGGCTCGGCCCGTGATCTTAATATTAAAGTTCAAACATTTCCGACCAACATTTTTGCTGGCATATTGGGCTTCAAGAAGCGCGAGTTCTTTGAACTAGACGAAGCCGAAGCGGCAGCTGCCCAAAAACCTACAGAAGTTAAGTTCTAAACGGTTGTCAGTACGCCATGAGCGGTCTGATAGGGTTGGCAGCACAGTCGCTTAGCGTATTTGCTCGCGGTGGCGGCGGTGGTTCTGGTAGCGGCGGCGGTGGCGGCAGCATATTGATTGCCGTTGGATACGTGCCTATGCATGCTTTAGGTGCTGTGTTTCGCCGCAAAGACAAAGTGAAGCTTGGTAACTGGGTAACTTGGCCAACAGCAGTTGTGTTCGGCATATTACTGATGGCTATTTTCCGAGGTTATGGATTTGTTATGGCCATTGGTGCCATGATGGGGGCGGGAGCTGGTTTGTATGGTTGGTTATCCAAACTAAAGCGCAATAAAAAAGCCGAAGAGGCTCTGCAAGCAGCCGGTGCAAGTGACGCAGCCTGGGACGAAACCAAAATCAAAGAATACGTGACAACAGTATTTAATCGATTTCAGTACGATTGGAGCCGCTTTGACACGGCTTCGATCCAAAAGTACACCACTCCCGAGTACTTTCAGCATATCAGCCTTATGCTTCTAGCTATAAAGCAGGCCTCGAGAGTTAACCAGATGACTGATGTTCAGATAACTATGCAGGATATCCAGTCGGTTACAGATGGCCAAGCCAAAACCCAAGATGAATTCATCATGGGGATACAAGCCAAGGCTACAGATACACTCATAGACACGCGCGACAATGCCCAACTATATGTCGACAAAAGTGAGTTCACTGAATTTTGGCACTTCAAGCGTGCGGCTGGTGATGGCTGGCTGCTTGCCGGTATTCGCCAGGCAACCGAGAGTCAAATGATGTTACAGCAAAGCGTTGAGCAATTTGCAAGACAACAGAACTTTTATTACAGCCCGGACTGGGGTTGGCTGTTATTACCTCGTAAGGGTCAGATATTTTCGAGCGGGAAGTTCGGTACTTCGGATATAAATAATCACTGTATTGGCTTGTATAACAATGTGCTGGTACAAATTTACACCTACTTACCTAACCCCCAAAAGCTAACCAATCAGTACTTGGTGGCTCAAGTCCAATTGCCCAAAAGCTACGGCGACATAGTGGTTCGGCGTAAAAAGTTTGGTCAGTGGGGCGGTAAATCGGGCTTGCAAGAGGTGAAGACGGAGTGGACGGACTTCAACAAAAAGTTTGAAGTATTGGCATCGACGGCTGAGGGACCAACCAGCTTAGAACTTTTACATCCGGTATTTATGGAGTTTCTAGAAAAGCAGCCCTTCGAGATTAATCTAGAGGTTACTGACAACGTGGTCTATTTCTATGCTAACGAGAACGGTGTTAAGCCTGAGCATTATCCGGTTATGCTGGCCGTGATGCAAGAAGCTTTCAAACAAATGAAGATGTAGCCTGGCTGACGGTTTCTCCGTATAATAAGATCATATGTATAACCAAATTACGTCCAACAAACGCAAGACGGTAGTGATCATGTTTCTTTTTATGATTATTGCCGGGTTACTGGCTTTTTTCGTGTCTATATGGCTGGGCAATATCCGGGTTACATACTATGCCTTGGCTGGCGCACTGGCTTATGCTGGCATTAGTTATTGGAGCGGTAGTCGACTAGCCCTGGCCGTAAGTGGCGCCCAGCAGATTACCAAAAGCCAAAATCCACGTTTGTACCGAATCGTCGAAAATCTAGCCATTACCGATGGCTTGCCGACACCCAAAGTATATATTATGGACGACCCAGCCCTTAATGCATTTGCAACAGGGCGCGATCCTGCGCATGCCTCTGTGGCAGTAACCAAGGGTCTTTTAGATGTAATGAACGACAAAGAACTAGAAGGTGTTATTGCTCATGAACTTGGCCACATCAAGAACTATGATATCCGTGTTTCGATGATCGCTTTTGCTTTGGTAGCGGCAATTGGCTTGTTGGCCGATGTTCTGCTGCGTATCAGCTGGTTTGGCGGTAATAACGACGACGAGCGAAGCGACTCCAATCAGATATTAATGGTTGTGGGAATTATTGCTGCTTTACTTGCCCCACTTGTAGCGACACTTATTCAGTTGGCTGTTTCGAGGAGTCGGGAATATTTGGCCGATGCCACTGGTGCACTGACTACGCGTTATCCAGAGGGACTGGCTAGTGCATTAGAGAAAATTAAAGAGGGCGGAAGCGTAACGCAACGACAAAATACCAGCACATCACATTTATTCTTTGCAAATCCACTAAAAAATCGGGGCGTTGCGAAGTGGTTTAGCACTCATCCTCCTATTGATGATCGCATAAAAAAGCTAAGAGGGATGATTAAATAATGACCACCAAGAACAAACCCAAACAGTCAGCTAAACAGAGAAAAACAAAGCTTAAGACTAGCCAAAAACCTGCAGTCGCTAATAAAACCAAGCTAGTAGCCAAGGCTCCACGTCGTCGAAAGGAGCCGGTCTACCGTAGCTTTAGGCTTCAAAAGCGGATTCGTCCGACACAACCAAAGCTACCGAACTCATTTAAACTTTTTCGTACCTCTATTGGAATATTGCGCAAAAACTGGCGTTTATTTGGCATTCTGGCATTGATATATGGTTTGCTGACAGTGACGTTAGTACGTGGTTTTGGTGGAGGCCTCAACTTGGAGCAAATCAAATCTACTTTTTCCGAAGTGTTCCAAGGCCGCTTTGGTGGTTTGGTGGCTGGGGCAGTACTATTTACTACTTTGCTGGGCTCAGCTGGTCAGACCGGTACACAAGACGGTAGCGCATATCAATCGATATTAATGTTGATAATCAGCCTAACCATAATTTGGGCACTCCGCCAGGTGCTGGCCGGGCACAAGATCAGGGCCCGAGACGCTTTTTATAAGGGTACATATCCGTTGGTACAGTTTACGCTGGTATTGATGGTTGTTGGTTTGCAGCTATTGCCTTTCGCTGCCGGTAGTTGGCTGTACGGCACGGTTGTCGGCAATGGCATTGCTAACTCGTTGATAGAACGATTACTCTGGATGATTATATATGGGCTAACCATGCTACTGTCTTTCTACATGATTTGTTCATCGGTTTTTGCGCTGTTTATCGTGACATTACCAGATATGACTCCAATCAAGGCTTTGCGCAGTGCACGACAATTGGTATTGCACAGGCGCTGGGCTGTTATGCGAAAAGTATTGTTCTTGCCAGTACTTTTGGTGCTGCTTTCAGCCATAATTATGCTGCCTATATTAGTGTTTGTCACCAAGGTGGCTGAAGCGGTATTTTTCTGTCTGACCATGGTTGGCTGGTTGCTGGCAGTTACGTACCTTTACAATCTTTATCGGGAGTTGCTGCGTGAATAAAGCAGAGGCCACCGCGCGGTTAGCCGCGCTAAAGAACCAGCTAGAAAAATACTGGTACGAATACTATGTACTCGATCAACCTACAGTTGATGATTCTGTTTACGACGGGCTGATTAGCGAGCTTAAAAGCATAGAAGACTTATACCCCGACCTAACTACAGCAGACTCGCCAACTCAGAGGGTGGGTGGCCAGGTATTGAAAGGATTTACGAGTGTTGCGCATAAAAAGCGCATGATAAGTATTAACGACGTTTTTGATGAAGCTGATGTGGATGCATGGATTGCAAGAACAAAGAAGTTATTGCCCGCTCAAACCGACATATCGTTTTTTGGCGATGTAAAAAAAGATGGACTGGCATGCTCGATTATTTATATTGATGGTGTTTTTACGCAGGCTGTTACGCGTGGCGATGGGCTAACAGGCGAGGACGTAACTGCCAATGTTCGCACTATACGATCGGTGCCTCTTAGATTGCGAGATACAGCACAAACAAGGCTCTTTTTAGAAGGCCGAACCGAAGTCCGCGGAGAGATAGTAATGTACAAAAAAGATTTTGAATTACTCAACAAACAGCGCGAGCTAGACGGGCAACCTTTGTTCGCAAACCCCCGTAACACAGCAGCGGGCACTATCCGCCAGCTAGACAGCGGGCTTGTGGCCAAGCGTAAACTGCACTTTTTGGCATATGACCTACTAAGAGACGACGAAAATGATGTAGTAACCAACAGCGACGCCTACTCATTACTAAAAGAACTGGGCTTTAGTGGCGGCGAATATGCTCAAGAGTTGGCCGATGTAAATGCTATTCATAAATTTGCCCAGGTCTGGGACAAAAAACGTCACGAACTTCCGTATAACATCGATGGATTGGTAATTAAAATCAATGATCGGTCCATCTACGAGCGACTAGGGGTTGTAGGCAAGAACCCACGGGGAGCAATTGCTTATAAATATCCTGCCGAGCAGTCGACCACTCGAGTAAAAGACATCTTTATATCGATTGGTAGAACCGGGGCCGCCACTCCTGTAGCTATGTTAGATCCAGTGGTTATTGCCGGGAGTACTGTTCAGATGGCTACGCTTCATAACGAGGGCGAGATTGCCCGCAAAGATATCCGAATCGGCGATACAGTGGTGGTTCGCAAGGCTGGCGATATCATACCGGAAGTAGTAGAACCACTTGCCGACATGCGGACAGGCAAAGAAAAGGTTTTTGTTATGCCTAAGCAATGCCCAGAATGCCAGA
>CAYXYR010000067.1:0-4960 GCA_964469435.1 uncultured Candidatus Saccharibacteria bacterium
CTCACCGTCTACAACCACACGGATATGGCTTGTGCGACGTTGGAATGGTAGTGCACGACCATGGGCAGCTGGGCGATATCGCTTGATGCGCACGCCTGGGGTAACAATAATCTCAGAAATAACTAATGTATCGGCTTTGTAGTTATGGTTGTGCTCGGCATTAGCCTTAGCACTCTCGATAACTTTGCGTACAGGCACTGCTGAACGGCGAGGAACATGACTTAGGATAACGAGTGCGTCTTCTACGGTGCGGCCACGAACCAAACTAGCTACAACGCCAACTTTTCGTGGGCTGATAGAAACACCCTTAGCAATTGCTTTTACGCTCATTACTTCTTACCTTTCGCTAGCTTACCGCCATGGCTGCGGAATTTACGAGTTGGGCTAAACTCACCAAGCTTGTGGCCAACCATATTTTCTGTAATAAATACCGGTACGTGGACACGGCCGTTATGTACAGCAATGGTCTTGCCAACAAAGTCTGGGCTAATTGTGCAAGCACGAGCCCAAGTTTTGATGATGGTGCGATCTTCACTACCCAAAGCAGCTACCTTTTTGGCAAGCTTAGGGTCTACAAATGGTCCTTTTTTCAGTGATCGACTCATGGTTATTTCCTCTTAGCCTCGTGACGGCTCTTAACGATAAACTTAGTAGTGCTCTTGCGGCGTCGGGTCTTGTAGCCAAGAGTCTTCTGACCCCATGGGGTGCGAGGATCTTTGGCTGTACCGTGACGACCACCGTCACCACCACCGTGCGGGTGATCTGCAGCGTTCATTACGACACCACGAACAGTTGGGCGGATTCCCTTATGTCGCGAACGGCCGGCTTTACCAACTTTGATGTTCTGGTGTTGTTCGTTACCCACGCGGCCAATAGTAGCAGTGCAGGTTTGCAAAATAGCGCGAACTTCGCCGCTAGGCAATCTTACCTGTGCGTAGTCGCCTTCTTTAGCCATTAACTGAGCACCGTTGCCAGCACTACGGACTAGCTGGGCGCCTTTGCCAGGTGTCAGTTCAATGCCGTAGATAGTGGTACCAAGTGGGATGTTTTTGATTGGCAAGCGGTTACCAATTTCGATTGGGGCTTCTTCGCCGCTAACAATCTTCTGGCCAACCTTCATGCTTTTGGCTGCTAATACGTAGTGGTAAACACTATTGCTGTCTTTGATGCGAGCAATACGAGCGCTTCGGTTTGGGTCGTATTCAATAGCTTCGATTACGGCAGTTGTGCCTTCGGCTAACTTAAAGTTAACCAAGCGATAAAACTTTTTGGCGCCACCGCCTTGGTGACGAGTAGTAATTCGACCCTGGTTGTTGCGGCCATTACCGCGCCTTTTGATAACAAGTAATGATTTTACAGGTCGTTTAGCTGTAATCTCGCTAGAGTCCTGCGAAGTCATTCCGCGACGGCCTGGGGTGGTTGGGTTATACATTTTAACAGCCATTATTTTGTCTCCTTGGCTTTGTTAGCCTTGGTAGCTTTGCTAGGCTTAGTTTCTTCTGGCTCGTCAAAGATGGCGATTTTGTCACCGCTTTTTAGAGTTACATAAGCCTTCTTGGTGTCGGCACGCTTGCCGCTACCAGGTCGCGCTCGACGGTTGCCGAGTCGAATAGTCCGAACGCTTTTGCCTTTGCTAACAACAATATTTACAGTTTCGACCGTCACACCGAATTGTTCTGCAACTGCTTGAGATACGGTTAATTTATTAGCTGTCATCGGCACGTTGAAGACATATACATTGTTGGTCTGGCTCAGGCCGTATGCCTTTTCGCTAACACGTGGCTTTAAGGTGAGGTCTTTCATTATTTGGCCTCCTCTTTCTTGCTTGTTTCCTTGTTGGTAGCAGTACTGGTTTGACCTAGCCAACTGGTAGTTGCGTCTAGTGCAGCTTTGGTAAAGATAATGTGATCAGCGTTCAAAACATCAAAGACGTTTACATAGTTAGCCTGGGTAACAATTACATTCTGTAGGTTGCCTGTAGCGCGCAAAATAGCTTGATCCTTGTTTTCGACTACAAGCAGGGCGTTGCGCTTAGCGCCAATTTTTTCTAGTAAGGCAACTGTTGATTTGACCTTATTGTCTTTGGCCTCAAAGGCTTCGATGACTACGATTTTGTCTGCACTAACAGTTAGGGCTTGACGAATAGCCTGACGCTTAGCCTTTACGTTGAGCCGGATCTGGTAGTTTTCTTCACCAGTTGGGCCAAATACGATACCACCACCGCGCCAGATTGGGTTACGGGTAGATCCAAAACGGGCTCGGCCGGTGCCTTTTTGCTTCCATGGCTTACGACCACCACCACTAACTAAACCGCGGGTTTTGACTACGGCTAAGTTAGCTCGGCCATTAGCCTGGTAGGCAAGGTAAGCTTGTTTTAGCAAATCATGGCTTTTTACTTCGACACCAAAAACACTCTTATCCAGCTTTGCAGCTGTTGTTGCCTTGGTTCCTGTTTTGGTATAAGTAGCTGTGCTCATTATTTAGCTCCTCGTATCAAGACAGTACTCTTGCGTGGGCCAGGTACTGATCCTACCACGCCAATCACGTTCATGTCTGTATCGACAATTGCCACGCGAAGGTTCTTGGTAGTGACTTGTTCGTAGCCCATTTGGCCGGCCATCTTCTTGCCTTTAAAAATATGTTGTGGATACATAGAACCGATAGATCCAACCTTACGAGTATTACCTTTACCACCATGAGTTTTGCGTTGGCGGTGGAAGTTGTGGCGCTTAATTGTGCCGGCCCAGCCCTTACCTTTGCTAGTGCCAGTTACGTCAACAACGTCACCAACAGAAAAGACCTCGGCGGTTAGGGTGTTTCCTACGGCGAGGTCTTCGCTTAATTCGTCAACGCGAAATTCTTTCATAATAGGTGCTGCTGCCTTTGATGCCTTGAGGTGGCCAAGAATACTCTTGCTAAGCTTTTTGCTTTCGCCAGCGCCCAATTGCACGGCTGTATAACCATCTTTTTCAGAGGTTTTGATCTGGGTAACAGTATTTGGAGTAGCAGAAAGAAGTGTAACAGGAGTAAGAGTCCCGTCTTGATCGAGGATACTGGTCATTCCGATTTTTTTGGCGATAAATGCTTTCATAAACCCTTACTCTTACTTTCTGCTTTTTTAGTATTATTCTGGCTTCTGGAGCCGAGACATAAAAATCCTTGGTTGCTGGTGGTATTCACTCACTGTTTTTACAGAGGTGAACCTGCCGAACTACCAAGCGCAGGAATTGATATACCAAAACAGATTACCAAAACAACTCTAATCTGTCAATATGTTGCAAAAACTACTACTAAATTTAGCGAACGATAGAAATTCCCATTGGCAGCCAAAATCCTATAAACATGGCAATAATTAGTACTGCGTACTCCATTTTTCTATCTATCTGGAAATGCTCGTGCATTGCGAACAACAAACCAATTAAAGCACCTATAGGTATGGGCAGCTGTTTAGGACTACTGGCATCTGCAAAATAAAGCCATTGTGAGCCAACTATCAGGAATAACGCTAATTTGAGTATGTATACACTGTCGAGTTCGGGCTTTTGTCTTGATGTTTTTGTTTTCTTTTTAGCCATTAGTACTATTGTACACTAGCTACTTGATGATTCCCATCTTGTGTGCAACTGAGAAGCTTTTATGGAACTGTGTATGTAGTGGCTCTGGCAGGTCTTTGCTTGTGAACCAACCTAATGCCTCGATTTTGTCTGGTTCGCCAATCCTTACTTTATCTGGATCAACTTCGACGGTGTGCATTATGGCGATCCAATGGGTTTTTATACCGTTATGCTCACGATGAGCGTCGTAGACAGTTAGAAACTTTATATTTAGCGGTTCTGTACATAGCTCTTCCATTATCTCTCGAGTAACTGCTTCGTCTATAGATTCACCAAACTCAATAGCGCCGCCACCAACGTCCCAGCGGCCTTGCTCGTCACGGGCATTTACGCCCCGTTTTTGCAAAAGAATTCTTCCGTTGCCGTCGTGGATTATAAATGATGCAGAAACGCCAATATGATCAACACCACGTTTTAGGTCAACTTTTTTGCTAGCAACTTTTGAGGTTTTCATAATCAAATAATAACAAAAAGACCAGAAATAATCTGGTCTTTAAGTAACTCAAACCTGTAATTACATCTTGATTTCGGCGTCACAGCCGGCTGGCAGGCTGATATTCATCAGGCTATCGATGGTCTTGGGTGTTGGGTCCATGACATCGATCAGACGCTTGTGCACGCGCATTTCGAACTGCTCACGACCTTTTTTGTAGACATGAGGGCTTTTTACTACTGTAAAAGTAGTTAGCTTGGTTGGTAGCGGAATTGGGCCAGCAATGGTAGCACCAGTGCGCAAAGCGGTGTCAACGATCTGCTTGGCAGCTTGGTCGATTACTTTGTGATCGTAAGCTTTGAGGCGAATACGAATACGTTGCTTGGTGTCTTTTTTGGCTTCTGCCATAGAATATAATCCTTTCATATTCTAGTGATGTAACATCTCTTGAGTGCTATTCAGAACAATGCAAGCGACTTTTAGTCATCACAATTAATTTACTGCTATATTTTACAACAAGTAGCCACGATTGCCAAGATGCTATATTAATATTATGACTAACGTTCGCCCTTGTGATCTCATAGTGGGCTGCGAGATGCACCCGAATGACACCCTATTAGTAGTAGAGGTAATGCCTAACGGTCTGCATGCTGGAAAAGTTATTGATGCTACTCAAGAAAACCAGATCGTTGCAACGCCAGGAACATATTGGATAGATCAGCTTTGCGGAATATCTGTGATAGAAACGTGGAAGGCTGAAAGAGCTGCTGCGGCACTTACGAAGTTCTTTTTTGAGCACGATAGTGAACAATATTCACGTATGTATTCTAAATGGCTGCTGGCCCTTGAAGTGCGATGGAGCGTGCTCCATTAAGCATTTCAAGCTAAAACAATACAGATAATAAAAGAGCCC
>CAYXYR010000068.1:0-4887 GCA_964469435.1 uncultured Candidatus Saccharibacteria bacterium
TATGTTTTGGTGTGGAGAATGCAGTAAATGCGCCTTCGTATTTTTGGCACTGACACCTTTTATTGAGAGAAACGAGCTAGAAAAATTGTGGGGTAAAAATCTATTACTAGATTCAGATCTGGATACTACATACCGGCAGCTACTTGGCATAGAAGGCGATAAACCGCTGGACTGTGTAGGTGAGGTAAAAGAGTCGCGCGCTGCCATGAAATTGGCACAACAAAAATACCCTGAACTTGTTAAGTATTCTTTCGATATTCCAGCAGATTATGACTATCTTTCTCTGTCGGAACATAGCATGCCAAGTAGTTACTACTCTGCACTACAAGACCATCTAAAGTAGTTGCGTTGTTATAAACGAAGTATTATACTTCTGCGCATGCTTATTTTTGTAGCAAATTCAAACTATTATGCACGCGATCAGTATTGTGGCGCGTATTTGTGATGCTATAAAACTTAAACATCACAACCGCCACATTAGGCGGTTTTTTAATATACTTAATAAGAAAGAGAGATAATATGACAAATAACTTACAAGATTTGCGAAAGCAAATTGATGAAGCAGACCAGCAATGGCTGTCGGCCTTGGCAAGGCGTTTTGCCGTAACTAAACAAGTGGGCGAGCTAAAGAGCGCCAATAACATGCCACTAGTAGATCCGGATAGAGAAGCAAGGCAAATGGCCCACATAGCTGAAATTGCCAAAGAGCATGGAGTCAATCCCAAGCTAGCACAAGACATATTGCGATTAATAATTGATGAGGTAGTCAAAAACCATTCGGCTATTCGCGAGTCGCAGCATGGCAAATAATATTGAATCTATTGGAATTATCGGGCGAGGCCCGTTTGCTCAACTTTTGGCCGAGCTAGCGCCCAAGGATGTAAAGGTACAGATGATTGGCAGCAAGGCGGGTGATGATGAGTTCTTAGAAGTCGCCACATCAGACGTAGTGATACTTTCGATCCCCCTTGCAGCTATCCAACAGGTACTAGACCGTCTCAAACCTGTACTACCAGACAGTAGTCTGTTGGTTGATGTATGTTCAGTTAAAGTACGTCCAGCCGAACTGATTCATGCCACATTTCCCGACCATCCCAACTTGCTGATTACACACCCATTGTTTGGACCTCAAACATTTCATAACCATCGCACACCCCATAAATTAATCGTTACTCAGCAAGTTGGGCAGCTTGCCAAATTGGTTGTGCAATTCTGTGAAAATGCATTAAGCCTGGATATCGTCAGAATGTCAGACGAAGAGCACGACAAACACATGGCCAATGTGCATGCCCTTACCATGTTCATCGGCCGGGCCTGTTCTTTGCTCGACGTTGCCAGTGAGCCTATCCGCACGCCATCATTCCAAAAATTAGTTGATCTGGAAGCATTGGATAGGGGACACAGCGAAGAACTGTTCCTAACGATCGAAACCGGCAATCCGTTCGCCAGAGCAGCCAGGCAGAAATTACTTAACACGCTAAGTATTATTGAAAGGGAATTAGAAGTATGAAAATCCCTGTGCCTCAATCATTTGTTGCCGAAGCCTCGCCATATAAAAAGAGCGTGCCACTATCACAAATAGCCAGACAGGCTGGTATAGAATTAGCCGAAGTAGCATGCCTTGCCTCCAACGAAAACCCAAACAATCCTAGTCCGCTGGCCATAAAAGCTATCGCCAATATGCAAGTCTACAATCGTTACCCAGATGGCACTGAGCTAATTGAGGCTATAGCAAAATACCACGCCGTAATGCCGGAAAATGTAATCCTGGGTAACGGCTCGAACGACGTGTTGGATCTTATTGCCCGCACATACCTTGGTACCGGCAGTCATGCAGTAGCGTCGCAGTATGGCTTCGCCATTTACCAGTTACTGACTCAGTTGACAGGCGCAAAAAATATTGTGGTTCCAGCCAATAATTTTGGACACGACCTGACTGCCATGGCGCGCGCAATTACGCAACAGACCAAAGTCATCTGGATAGCCAACCCCAATAATCCTACTGGTACATTTGTGCCATGGCATAAAGTCAAATATTTTCTAAACAATGTTCCAAGCAGCGTTATAGTGGTTTTGGACCAAGCCTACTATGAATATCTAGATGAAGCCAATACGATGCCAACAACAGATTGGCTAACTGAGCACCCTAACTTGGTTATAACCAGAACATTTTCTAAAGCCTATGGTTTAGCCAGCCTACGCATCGGCTACGGTTTGGCCGGTACACAAATAATCGATCTGCTCAATCGTGTTCGTCAACCGTTCAATGTAAATTCGGTGGCAATTGCCGCCGCTCTAGCCGCACTAAAAGATCAAGAATTTGTAACACAAACTGCCGCACAGAACATGGCAGACAAAGCTGATTTAGAAGCAGACCTTTCATCTTTGGGAGTTAATTTTGTGCCTAGTTTTGGCAATTTTGTACTGGCAGAGTTTGCTGATGCAAACGCGACTAACGAGGGACTGCAGCAAGCTGGAGTGCTGGTGCGGCCCGTGAAAGAATACGGCCTGCCAAACCATCTGCGCATAACCGTTGGCACGCCATTACAGAACAAAAAACTTATTGGTACGCTGAAGAAATTCTTAGAAAATAACTAATCTTTTTGGTTAACAGTACGACGAGCGGCCCGGATGACATTATCGAAAAGGGCAGTGACTGTTAATGGCCCTACCCCGCCCTTTGCTGGAGTGATTGTTAGATCATCGCGTTCGTAGACGCTTTCGGCAACATCACCAACGGTTTTGCCGTCTTCGCTGGCCACACCCGCATCAACCACTACAGACCCTTGTTTGATCATCTCTGGGTACAAAATACTTGGACTACCCGTAGCCGTGATGATTACGTCAGCTGCCAGGGTCTGCTCGGCCAGGTTTTGGGTTGATCGATCAACCACCGACACGTCCACGCTAGAATCTTTAAGAATTTTCTCCAGTGGTGCCCCAACTAGTTTGCCCCGCCCTATCAGCAAAACTTTTTTTCCCTGCAGTTCAATATTATAACCAGCCAGTAGCCATAAAATCGCGTTTGGTGTGGCTGGAACAAATTTGGCATCCCGTCCGAGTGCATCGACATCTTTTTCGGGCGATACTAGGTTTACGATTTCGTCAGTTTGAGTAGGGTCCTCGAGCGGCAACTGCACTATTATGCCATGCACTGTATCATCAGCATTAAGTTTGGAGATAGTTGATGCTGCATCAGACTGGCTAACACGGTGTACATCGACATCAATGTTGAGGTCGGCGCCATAGCGTTTCTTCATGCGTATATAGACATCGATTACCGGGTGATCGATTGTCAGAACAATGGCAAGCTTAGGGTGAATGTGATCGGCTTGAATAAGCGCCCGCACCTGCTTTGCTTGGCGCTCCTTTATAAAGTCGGCCAAATCTCGACCATTAAGTAATTTCACAATCTCATTCTATCATAATCACCCCTGTTTTTTGGGTTCACTAAATAGGTGTTACAATAAGTACAAACATAAGCAGGAAATCACTATGCCTCCACAAACAAACCCTCAGCCCCAATTAGACACAATGCCTCGTGTCAAAATAAACCCATTTAGACACATGTGGGTCGGTTTTACCCTTTTGCTAAAAACCAACGTTTTAACCGTGCTTGGTTTGGCTGCGATTGGTTTTGTCATAGGCCTAATTAGCCAAGTTTTATGGGTAATTGCCGTTACAAAATTAATATCGGGAGTATTTAGTGGCGGATCCCTAGGCTCTTCCCTGATCAAAATAGTTGGTCTGTCGTTAATAATGCTGATAATAATAGTTTTAATTTATTCTGTTGTTATTAGCGCGATTGTGAGAGCGATAATCAAAGGAGCTCGCCAACAAAAAGAATCACTAGTTGGGGCCTTCCAAGTTGCTTTCGGCAGGCTGGGTCTGGCCATTAGAACCAACTTAATGATTTTCGGAATCGTCCTGGCGCTATATTTGCCATCTATACTGGCGGCCATCGTTCTCAAAAGCGCAATATTAACTATCTTATTGTCGCTTGCTGCCATTGTATGCGTGATTATATTTATGTTTAGAGTGTTCTTTAGCGCATACGTAATCGTTGACGATCCTGCTCAGCCTACTGCCGGGTCGGTTATCAAGCGCAGTCGTGAGCTCGTAAGAAGATCGACTGGTGCGATTATTATGTATATGCTTTCGCTATTTCTTTTGGCAATTGTAGGTACTATTTTAATGGGCAGTATTTCTGGAAATAAATCTTCTAGTTCTTCCTATTCTGGTACTTGTTCATCGATCAAGACAACTCCGACCAGTTCTTTTGACAGCACGATCAATAGCACTAATAGTTTTCAATCTAGCACCCCGACATGTGACTTTCAGCCTGTAAAGACATCTAGTTCCACCACTATTAATAAGGGACTAATATCTATCACAGGAATTATTTCGCTTATTGTACTTACATTAATAGAATTAATTGTCGCATCGGGTATGGCCCACATATACGACGAAGCACTGATCGCACTCGATGGTAAGGCACCAGCAGATCCAGCTAACCCGGGAGTAGTTAGTGGGGCTGCTGTACAGAATCCTGTCGTCTCAAGTCCCGTATCTCCATCACAGCCCAACCCTAGTGGCGTGCCAACTCCTAGTGCAGGCCCGACTAATAGTATGCAGCCAGGAGAAAATACACCTGCTCCACCAGTACCACCAATGAACCCCGTGAACCCAGCCCCGCAACCGACGAACGAAAACCAGGCGTCAACTACCCAGACACCTCCTTCTAGCCAACCATAGACAACCTTCATCGTCAAAAGCAACTAACGGTTTTATATAGTGGCTATATTTGATATAATCACCTCTGTTAAATAAGTATGCGGGTGTCGTACAACGGCTAGTATATGAGTTTTCCAAACTCAGGACGAGGGT
>CAYXYR010000069.1:0-4718 GCA_964469435.1 uncultured Candidatus Saccharibacteria bacterium
GTTTCGAGAACAGGTCGACAATCTGGTATTCAATTGCCGGCCAGAATTTTTGAACGAGGCAAATAAGTACTTTAACCTCTACGATTTAGCAAACAACCACACCGACAACCAGGGTGGAGCAGCGGGTCTGGCATCAACTAGAAAATACCTCGAACAAAGTGGTGCTCAGTATTTTGGTAGTTTTGATCCAAGCATCGCGAAAGATGTATGCGAGGTAGTCGCACTACCAATCCGAGCCATCAAGGCCGACGGCAAAGAAGAAAAAACAGCACTACCCGTAGCAATGTGTGCGTGGCACTACTTCTACCGCAGGCCTAACCCCGGTGAGATCGAGGTTATGGCAGAATACGCAAAAGTGATGCCCGTTTTTGCTTTTGTAGAAATGGGAGTCGAATATAAGCCTGTAGCCGATGGCATACAGCAAGAAATTGCCCACAAGATAATCGACCAAGGTCCAGAGTTTTTGGTAGCAAACAACCCTCATTGGGTGCAAAATACCGAGGTATATAAGGGCAAATTGGTTGTATATTCACTTGGAAACTTCATATTCGATCAACTAGATACCGAAACACAACGCGGTGCCAGTCTTGATGTGGAGGCAACAACTCCATACGACAGTAACGTTGAAGCATGGGTTAACCTTGCACAGGAATGCAAAGCATTCCAGGATTATTGTTTGCTACAGGCAGAAAAGCAAGGTCTCAAAAAAATACCTTTATCTCTTCATTATGGAGTAGTTGCTTCTGTAGGAGGCGCAAGAAAATTAACCCAACTAGCAGACAAGGGTACCCAAAAAGCAGTCGAAGAGCGCATGAATTGGGCCGTTTCCATGAAGCAGCTAGGCCAGCAATAAGACAAGAGAGATCAATCAAGCAATATGACATCTGCTAAAATAAGTGTATGAGTTCAAAAGAACAGCCCCGTTTTTCGGTGGTTATACCTGCGTTTAACGAAGCGCATTACATTGCAGATACGCTTGATTCATTACAGAAGCAAACTTTTAACGGCAGTGTTGAAATTATCGTAGTAGACAACAACAGCACAGACAAGACAGCTGTTATTGCAAAGAGCTTGGGCGCGAAGGTCATTAGCGAAAAAAACCCCGGCGTCTGCTGGGCTCGACAGGCTGGAACAGAAGCTGCCCAGGGAGAAATTGTTATTTCGACCGACGCAGACACCAAGTTTGACAGTGATTGGTTAGCCGTTATAGACAAGTGGTTCAAAAAATACCCCGATGTCGTAGCAGTAACGGGGCCGTGTCGCTATGTTGGCGGTCCGTTGTGGGGCGAGATATACCCGGTCTTGCTATTCGATTTGGTAAGCATTGTATACCGCATAACCGGTAGAACATATTACTCATCTGCAACCAATATCGCGTTTAAAAAAGGCGTCTGGAACGGCTACGACACGACCATGACACAAGGAGGCGATGAGCTAGATCTTTTGCGTCGTCTACGAAAAAAAGGCAAAGTAGCTTTTAATAATCATAACCCCACCTATACATCAGCCCGGCGCCTAGCAAGAGGATTCATATATAACTTTATAATAACGTTTTTGATCTACTACATCCTAGAATACAATCTTACGCGCATATTTAAGCGACGAGTCCTTGGTTCGGCGCCAAAATTCCGAAACGAGCTCAGCCCTAAGATTATGTCGCTACTTAACGGCGTTATTTACCTCGCGTTGCTATTTTGTTTTTTGGTTTATACCGGCTGGGGTAGGCACGTGAGTAAATGGCTGTACCATACCGCACGCAATACAAGTACGGAACTCCGAGAAAAAGGCACTGAAATTCGCGAGAAAATCTAATGGTAGTCATAGCATTAGCGATCCCCGTCATCATTATTAGTCTGTATTGGCTATATATGTCACCGTTTTCTCAACTTTTTGGGAAATTTCCGTACAAAGCGAAGACAAAAGAGAAAGTGATTGCACTAACTTTTGATGATGGACCAAACGATCCATTTACGAGCGAGTTACTAGACTACCTCGCCAAAGAGAAGATTAAGGCAACCTTTTTTGTTGTCGGTAATGCTGCGGAACAACACCCACTGGTCGTCAAACGAATTATTACGGATGGGCACGTCATTGGTAATCATTCGATGTCTCATCGTTTCACAAATTATTTTCGAGACCCGACCTTTGCAAAAGAAATCATTAAGAACCAAGAGATACTGCATAAACTAACCGGTAAAAAACCAGCTCTATTTCGGCCACCGTGGTTAATGCGGCAGCCAGCACTGCTGAAGACGGTTAAAAAACTAGATATGCATCCAGTGGGTGGTGAATTCTGCAGTAATTTAGAAGTTTTTCAGGTTGCCAGTCAGAAAATAGCACAAGACACAATGAAGAAAATTCGACCGGGCTCAATCATTATTTTTCACGATGGCTATGATGGCAAGGGAGGAAATCGCAGACAAACTATTGATGCCGTCAAATTATTAGTTCCTGAGCTGAAAAAAGCCGGCTATACAATGACTACCGTCGACAAGCTATTGAAAATTCCGGCATATCAGCAAGTGGTAAAATAGCATATATGGCCAACCTGCTCGCCAACCGACATCATGACAGTGACCCTGTTTGGCATGTCCAGGCAGCAGTAGTTATCGCAATTGTCTTGCAGTTTCTTTTACCTGAGCAGTTTGTTGTCGGCCATCGTTTTGTCGTCTATTTATCATCTATTGCTTTGCTCATCGCACTTTCATACACCACACCACAAAAGGGCGTGTTTAAATCTGCCAGACGCCGTGTCAATGTTATACTGCTCGCCTTTATAATTGGTGCAACGAACATATACTCGCTTATCCAGGTGGTCAATAACTTACTCGGAGCGGGGAATACAAATGGGCATGACCTAATCCTGTCTGCAATTAACATCTACCTCACAAATATTGTCGTATTTGCCTTACTCTATTGGGAGATGGATGGTGGCGGTCCAGGCACCAGGCGCATCACCAACACCGACGACAGAGACTTCCTGTTCCCTCAAAATAGCATCATCACCAGTAAGAATTGGCACCCGACATTCATCGACTACCTATATGTCTCATCTACCAACGCGACAGCATTCAGCCCGACTGATACAATGCCGCTTTCGCGGCGGGCAAAAATGTTAATGCTCGTTCAAGCACTCGTATCGCTTATATCGATCGCTCTTATTGCTGGTCGAGCTGTAAATATCCTGCAATAGTTATTAGGCTACTGGCAACCATACCGTAAATATAGTGCCGGTGTCTGGCGTACTTTGGACGATGATATCACCATTGTGTGTCAGTACGATTGCCTTAGCGAGCGATAAGCCAAGCCCATGCCCCTGCTTAGCACTTGGCCCCTTGTGTGCTCCGCGGTAAAACCGATCAAAAACAAATGGGAGGTCTGCCGGCGCAATGCCGATACCCTTGTCGCGTACTTTTAATTCAATCCGCTTACCAGAACGCTTTGTCATTATAGAAATAGCAGGCTTGTCGTTACCTGAGTATTTGACTGCATTATCGACAAAAATAGAAACTAACTGTTTGAGCAAGTCTTCGTTACCTCTAACATAAATATTCTTATCAAGTTGTAGTGCAATAGTTACCTTGTATAACTTTTCGAGTCTCTTGGCTTCTGCACGAACTAGTTTACTGAGCGCTAGTTGCTTCGTTGTGATGTTTTTGGCATCAATCCGAGTAAGGAACAGTAGTTGCTCACTCAACGACCGTAGACGCGCAATATCTTCGAGATTATTTTGCAGAACTGTTTTAGCCTCGGTAATGGTGAGTCCTTTATCGCGCAGGGCGACGTCAATTTCGGTCTGCATAGTTGCCAGCGGTGTACGCAATTCGTGGCTAGCATCTGCAGTAAATCGGTTTTGGGCTGCATGCGATTCTTCAATCGGGCGCAGTGTTCGACGCGCAAATAAATAACTACCTACTGTCCCCAGTAGTAAGATAGCTGTGTTCAATGTCACCAGGCTAATCACCAGTTCATGACGGTCTTTGCGTAATTGTTCTTCACGTCTTTCGAGTAAAAAAGGTACCAATCCTTGCGGAGCATTTCCTGGGTACCGTTGAATGGCTGCGGTTTGCTGCTCGGCTCCTCGACGCAAGCGAGCAGCAGCGATGTTATATGCGGGTATACTAAACAGCAAACAAACCAGCGACAAAGCAGCAAGCTGCCATAACGTTAGCTTCACAATAGCAGACCGAAACATTACACAGAGCCTCGCAGCCGATAGCCAAAACCACGAACTGTCTCTATGCACGAATCCGCACCCGGGCGATCCAGCTTATTGCGAAGCGCACGGACGAATACTTCAACGGTATTTGGGAGTATATCTGCATCAAAGTCCCAGACATGCTCAATAATCTGATCTTTCGATACCACCTGATCACTATGGTGTGCAAGATACTCAAGTAAACTAAATTCTTTTTTGCTCAATCGAATCAAATCACCATCACGGTAAACAGCCTTTGTATTAGTATCAATTGCTAGCGATCCAATAGTAATCCGAGGCTGCACGCCAGTAATCGGTCGGCGAGTTAGTGCTCGTAATCGAGCCAGTAACTCTTCGAAAGCAAATGGTTTTGCCAAATAGTCATCGCCGCCACCGTCAAGACCGGCTATTTTATCATCAACTTCAGAAAGAGCCGTTAAAAATATTACTGGTGTCTTGACGCCTTGTTTTCGTAATTCACGACAAACTTCCAGACCATCACGTCGCCCCGGCAACATTC
>CAYXYR010000070.1:0-4620 GCA_964469435.1 uncultured Candidatus Saccharibacteria bacterium
AGCTGTTCACCATGATGGAAGGTGTCAATATTATTACGATAACCTGCTACACCCGGGGCTATAACGCCTACCAAAAATGAGAATGCAATAAGTGCGATGATGACGCTCTTAAAAATATTTCCTTTTGTTTTAAGCAGGAGTCTTAAAAACAGGAATATAACTGCAGTACTTGCTAAAAGCAGCAGATTGAATATGTAATTGCTTTCCGGATTCAGGGTTGATGGATTCTCGACACCAAACCTATTTCCTGCTATACGATTGGTGATATGGCGTACATTGAATGACACTGAAAAGGCAATAAATAACAGAAATAAATCGTTGACAGCAGACACTAGTTTTGTTGGTATTATGGCTTTTTTAGTCACACGCATAGGTATATATTATAATAGAATACAACACCAGGAGGTACACATTGAGCGCAGCATTAATAGGCTATACAGGTTTTGTTGGTGGCAATTTGAATGAACAGGGTGACTTCTCGGCTACATTCAATTCAAAAAACATTGGGGAAATTGATGACCAAACATTTGATCTTGTTGTGTGCTCTGCTGCACGCGCTGAAAAATGGCGCATTAACCAAGATCCCGAAAAAGACCTTGACGAAATCAATGAGTTAATTAATCATTTGAAAACAATACACACTAAAAAATTAGTATTAATATCAACCATCGATGTCTATAAAAACCCTATTAACGTAGACGAAGATACTCCGATAGATACAGATGGACTACATGCCTACGGCAAGAACCGTTATTACCTCGAACAATTCTGTAAAGATAATTTTAAAGATGTATTAATTGTTCGTTTGCCTGGGTTGTTTGGAAATGGGCTAAAGAAAAATGTCATCTATGATTTACTACATGATAATAATGTAGATCGCATTCATCATGCTGGTTCATTCCAGTACTATAATCTAGATTATATCTGGCGCGATATTCAAACGGCGATAAAGAGCAACCTTAGTCTTGTCAACTTTGCGACCGAACCTGTTCGTACTGATGAGATTGCCAACAGGGCATTTGGTATTGAATTTACAAATGAGCCCGAGGGCACGGTAGCGGGCAGCTATGATTTTCATACAAAATATGCAAGCGTATATGGGAAAAGCGGCTCATATATGTATACAAAAGCCGAAGAGATAGCTGACATAAAAGCATTTGTTGACCGTGAAAAAGCTAAGGAGTCATAATTGAATCAGCTTGCAGTATCGAGTATTGCTTGGACAAATCAAGAAGAAAAAGATGTTGCGAAAGTTTTTCGTAAACTAAGTGTTAAAAACGTTGAATTAGCACCAACCAAGTTGTGGGGTGACCCTACTAAAGCTACAGATAGTGAAATTGCAGATGTTTTAGATTTTTGGGAGTCAAACGGCCAGGATGTTGTTGCGTTTCAATCTATGCTATTTGGAAGAGAAAATCTGAAAATATTTGAAGATGAGTTAACTAGACAAGAAACGGCTAATTTTCTGAAAGATTTTATTCGTTTAGCAGGCAAAATGGGTGTTAAAGTCCTTGTTTTTGGTTCGCCAAAGAATAGGCAACGTGGTAAAGTTGCATATGATCAGGCATTTGATATCGCCAAAGATTTTTTTGGTGATTTGGGAGATGTAGCACGAGAGAATAATACGTGTTTTTGTATTGAGCCAAACCCAATTGACTATGCCTGCGACTTTGTTACGAATGCGCAACAGGGCATAGAATTAGTTAAAGCAGTGAATAATGAAGGCTTTGGTTTGCATCTTGACATTGCCGGCATGACACTAGCGGGTGATGACATTGCAGAGTCAATAAAGAACGCTGCCCCCGTACTACGACACTTCCACGCTAGCTCGCCGCAACTAGGACAAGTTGAAGCTGCAGGTGGTATAGACCATGAGACAGCGGCTGTCGCCCTGGCAGATATCAACTACAAAGGATTCGTTTCTATTGAGATGCGACCTGCTGAGGCTGGGCAAAACGTCGAGCGCGTTGAAAAAGCGGTTATGTATATCCGTGAAGTATACGAGAAACATCTTTCCTAGCATTATTTCTGGTGTTTGAAGATAACTCTGTTGACTAATAAATATGACCAAGAAACTGTCGTACAGATTCCTAATATTTTTGCTATGGCCGGCATGATATCTAGGCCCTCGACTAAAAACCCAACGATTAGGTTAATCATAAAGAAATTAAACACAGCTAAGAAAATGTAACCTGTTAATTGGTGTCTTGTTCGGAATCTATGATCGCCAGGGAATGAGAATATTTTATGTAAAATAAATCCACTTATCACGCCAAGTGCAAAACTTAATGAATTTGAAAAATAGAGCCACCCAGTAAAATTAAGAAGTATCAAAAAGCTGACAAGTTCAATCAGCTCACTCAAGCCACCAGAAATAAGATAACGAAGTTCTTTATGTCTTTTTATGGCTTTAACAGTAAGAGTAATTGGACTCTTCATTAATCTAGTAGGCTTAACAAATACTGTCCATAACCGGATTTAACGAGTCCACTCGCCAAACTACGTAATTTATCAGCTGTTATAAAGCCTTCTCGATAAGCAATTTCCTCTGGACAGCCAATTTTTATTCCTGTTCTCTTTTCGATCACACGTATATACTCTGAGGCGTCGCTCATGGATTCGAAAGTGCCGGTGTCGAGCCATGCTGTACCACGGTCAAGAAGGGACACCTTTAGTTTTCCCTTTTGTAAATATGCATCTAATACCGAAGTGATTTCTACTTCACCGCGATCACTTGGCTGTACGTTTCGAGCAATCTCCACCACCTCGTTGTCGCAAAAATAAAGACCCGAGTTAGCGTAGTTGGATTTAGGCTTAGCTGGTTTTTCTTCAATAGAAAGTACGTTCATATTTTCATCAAATTCGTAGACACCATAACGCTCTGGATCAGTCACTTGGGCGGCAAAACCAACAGCACCATCAATGTCGGTGAGTTGTTTTAGGCTTTCCTCCATGCTTGGGCCATAGAAAAGGTTATCGCCAAGAATCATAGCTACCTTGTCTGAACCAATAAAGTCCGCACCAATTGTAAATGCTTGGGCCAAGCCTTTAGGTTCGGGCTGCACTGCGTAACTAAGACTTATACCCCAGTCGGATCCGTCTCCCAGTAAATTCTTGAACTGAGCTTGATCTTGAGGTGTGGTGATGATGAGTATTTCGCGAATCCCAGCACTCATAAGGGTGCTAATTGGATAGTAGATCATCGGCTTATCGTATATCGGCATGATCTGCTTACTAATACCCTTAGTTATGGGGTAAAGGCGAGTACCTGAGCCCCCGGCTAACACTATGCCTTTCATGAATTTTTCTCCTTAGTGATATATTTCTTAAGATCTTCTATCCAGTCGGTTGATTTAAATCCTGTTGCCTGAATCTTTTTTAAGTCCAGAGTACTAGCAAGCGGTCTAGGGGCGATACCTTCTTTGCCAGCAAAGTACTCAACAGTAGAGGTGTCGGTTACAGCGTTACTAAGGCCCGAAATATCAAATATTTTTCTGGTGATTTCTGCCCAGCTCGCCGGATCACCTGAATTAGAGAGATTGTAGGTGCCAAAATCAGCCTTGGTTGATAGTAAGTGGTCGATTGCTCTTACGAGTTCGCTTGTAAATGTAAGCCGGCCGATCTGATCCGCTACAACTGTAGGGTTTATGCCTTTTTCCCCCAGTCCAAGCATAGTGCGAACAAAGTTTTTGCCATCACCGATAACCCAGCTGGTTCTTAGAATGTAGTGCTTAGTTAGCTGACTCACAATTAAATCACCCGCTGCCTTACTGGCCCCATACACGGATAATGGCGAGAAATCCTCATCTTCTGTGTGTAGATCTTTTGAGCCGTCAAAAACATAGTCAGTAGAGATATGTACAAGAGTAATATCGTGTTTTTGGGCGGCTTTTGCCAAGTATCCGACTGCAGTGGCGTTTACTTTCCAGGCGGCAATTCGGCCTTCTTGGCTTTCGGCACCATCTACGTTAGTAAAGGCTGCGGCATTCAGGATTACTTTCGTGCCAGACCAATCAAAGTTCTGAACAGACTGGCGATCTGATATATCTAGCTGACTTAAATCTGCAAATTTTGCACTAGGATATTTTTGCCTCAAAGCTGTTCCTAGTTGACCATTGGCGCCAACTATAAAAAATTGTGAGTCATCCATTATATTCCAACTCTCTTTAAATCTTTAAGCATAGGATGATGCTTATCTTTATCCGAGAATATTGCCTGATCTTTACTTATTGGCCATTCGATACTTAGCTCAGGGTCAAATAGGTTTATAAAACTGTATTCGGCGTCGGGAGACCAGTGGGCGTTTACTAGATATGTGTAGGTTACATTTGGTTCCAGTGTTTGATAGCCATTTGCTACTCCTCGAGGAACGAATATTGCAATCCCAGGGTTAATTTCAATCGTGAAGGTGTTGCCAAAGCCTGGGCCATTCCTAAGATCCACCCAAGCACCAAATACTTTCCCGTTTGCTACAGATATAAACTTTTCCCAGGGTTCTGCGTGAAGGCCACGCGTCACACCCATCTCTTCATTATATGAGAAATTATTCTGTACTATATCAAAAGTAGGCAAGCCAAGTGCTTCCATCTTTTCTTTTTGGTAGTTTTCTTTAAACCAGCC
>CAYXYR010000071.1:0-4425 GCA_964469435.1 uncultured Candidatus Saccharibacteria bacterium
GCCACAAGGACTTCTAGCTACAGCCTGCGGTTGAGCGATTTACAAGATGGCACAAAATATCTATTTAAAATAAATGGACTAGATGCCGACGGTAACGAGTATGCCGGCAATGTGTATGCATTTACTACGCCATCGCGGCCAAAAATCAGCAACGTACGATTTCAGCCGGTAGATGGTGAACCAAGCAGTACCATGAAGGTGACCTGGGTAACTAACGTCCCTTCTACAAGCCAAGTTGTTTACGCTCCTGTTGGCGGGAAAACTATTGAGTTGCTTGATACACGCTCGGTTACACAACACGAAGTAGTAATTCGAGAGCTGCAGGACGACTCTACGTATAATCTGACTGCTCGGTCGGCTGACGAGGGTGGCAATGTTGCTGTGTCCGATCCGCAAGCGTTTCGCACCGCCCTAGATACGAGGCAGCCAAAAATTTCGAACGTATCGATAGAGACCTCGATCAACGGTAGTGGTGCAGATTCTCACGGTCAGGTAATTGTCTCATGGAAGACAGACGAAAAAGCCTCGAGTCAAGTCGCCTTTAGCCAGGGTCAAACAGGCACCCTTACTAGCTTTACAGCAGAAGACGGTCGGTTGAGTACCGAGCATACTGTTGTGCTGTCCGACTTGTCTACTTCAACTGTTTACAAACTTCAGGCGGTTTCGTTTGATAAGGCACGCAATGCCGGAAAATCCGAAGTCCAAACAGCGATCATTGGGCGGGGTTCAGAAAATGTGTTTACGATTATCTTTAATGCCTTGCAGCAGATTTTTGGGCTGTAATAGGGTTTGTGTAACATGCTAAGCCACAGTATACTAAAGAGAGCATAAGCATTATGGCAACAGATACATTAGTTAGTTTTGAGGATGTCAGTAAACGTTATCTGACCCAAGAGGGTGAGGTAACGATTCTTAAGGACATTAATTTTCAGATCAAACGCAATGCATTTACTATCATTTATGGTCCTTCTGGTAGCGGTAAGACGACAATACTTAATATGATTATGGGTTTATTGCGACCATCTGGGGGCAAGGTTGTTGTTAATAGCCAAGACTTGTATAAGCTCAATCAGAACGACCGTGCCAAATTCCGTGCCAGGAATTTCGGTAGTGTATATCAGACAAACAATTGGATTAGTAGTCTTAATGTTATTGAAAATGTGGCATTACCCCTGTACCTAACTGGCATGGACCGCAGCGCCGCACTAAAAGAAGCGCGTGATAGTCTTCGCAGAGTTGATCTAGAAAAATACGCCAATTACAACCCGCAGGTTTTGTCTATCGGTCAGCAGCAACGTATTTCTATGGCACGGGCAACCGTGACCACTCCCCTGTTATTGGTGGCTGATGAGCCGACTGGTAACCTCGATAGCAAAAATGGTGATCTAATCATGAAGCTCATTTTGTCGTACAAAAACCAGAAAAACTCGACAATCATATTGGTCACACACAATGCAGACTATTTACCTTTGAGTGATCATCGTCTATTTATCAGTGACGGTATTGTGACTGAAGATCAAGGGGGCTATCATGCCGAGATTAATGAGAAGTTCAACAAGGTTGCTACAATGATTGGCCTAGGTAAGTCAGCAAAAGAGGTAAACGGTGGCAAATAATAAACCGCTATTTGAACGCCCGCAAAAAAAGCGGGCTTTTGCCGAGCAGCGTGGCGTAATAAAGTATCACATTATATTTCGTCTGGCGTATCGAAACCTGTTTTTTAAGAAGTTGCGTACAACATTGACTATCTTTGGTGTTGTTATCGGCATCGGTTCGATAGTATTCTTGCTGTCATTCGGTTTTGGGCTGCAAAATCTCGTCAGCAAACAAGTTGTTGGCTCAAATTCCGTACAGACAATCGATGTTAGTTCCTCGCGATCTAAGCTGCTCAAGCTAAACCAGGACGCCATTAACCAGATAAAAGGCATGCAAGGAGTGACCGAGACGGCACGATCATACAACTCGGCGGGACGTACAAAACTGCAGAGTTCGCAGACGGAAAATGTTGTGTTTGGCGTTGAACCTGGTTATATAGACCTCAGTAGTTTGCAGTTCCAAGCTGGCTCAAACTTTGACGGCAAGAAGGATGACCGAGCTGTTATAAACACGACATTGGCGAAGGCTCTAGGTATTACTAATTACCAGAAAGCGATTAACCAAAAATTAACGGTGTCATTCGATACTTCTGACTCTAATGGGGTCAAGCAAACTGTTGTCAAAGACGTGTATGTGAGCGGTGTATTCGCCAGTGAAGAAAATGCACAGGTATTTGTATCAAGCAGCTTGTTCGAATCGGCTGGCACACAAGATGCTGCACAGCTAAAGGTTGTTGTGCCAGAAAAAGACAGTATTGCTAATGTACGCAAGGCAATCGAGAGTATGGGCTTTACAACTACATCGCCACTCGATACGGTCGAGCAAATTAATCAGTTCTTTACGCTACTTCGCTTTGTCTTGCTTGGCTTTGGCGGAATCGGGATGGTGATTGCTGTTCTGGGTATGTTCAACACCCTGACTATTTCGCTTTTGGAACGTACGCGCGAGATTGGTTTGATGATATCTTTGGGTGCTCGCAAGCAAGATGTAAAACGACTATTCTTTACCGAAGCATTTCTACTGTCATCGCTTGGTGGTTTGTTGGGAGTTATCGGTGCTCTGATTGCTGGAGGAATTGGGAACGTAGTCTTGAACTCATTCGCACGTCATAATGGTGTCAAAGAACATATTACTGCATTTGTGGTTTCGCCGTCGTTGGCATTTGGTGTGCTTCTGGTGAGTGGGATAGTTGGTCTAGTGGTTGTTTATTTCCCCGCACGACGTGCTTCGCAAATTAATCCAATAGATGCGTTGCATTTCGAATAGGCTACTATGCATACAGTACTCATCGTAGACGACGAACGAATTTTGACAGACGCGTACGAGCTTAGTCTTACAAAGGCCGGGTTTAAAGTGTTTATAGCCAATGCTCCGGAGGATGGGATTGATATTGCGGTTAAAGAGAAGCCAGAAGTTATCGTCCTGGATATGCTTATGCCACAGATGAATGGCATCGAGTTCCTAAAAGCCTTAAAAAAGAAAATGCAGCTTGGGAAGACTAAGGTGCTTGCCTTTAGCAATATCGAAAATGAGTCGGTTGTACAGGCCGCCAAGAAGCTTGGTGTGGTCGACTACCTATTGAAGGTTAACTACACGCCTCATCAACTTGCTGATCTTATAGAGATGGAACTTCGCAAGTAGTTTGCGACTCTAAGCATTAGCCTATATACTAGGCAATAACAGTAACAAAAATAAAGGTATTTTCTATGATGCGCATTTATCATAGCTCAGCAAAGTCACCACAGCTTCGAATGCTGGATGAGCCAATTGATGGCGCTTGGATTCACCTCGAATCGCCCTCTGCCGAAGAGATATCAGATCTTGCCGATCGGTTTGGCTTGGATCACGCATTATTGCTAGACGGCATAGATCCTAATGAATCGCCACGTATTGAACGAGACGGTGACAAAGTGTTCATATTTACTCGGTATACTCTTGCCGAGAGCGAAAAAATCACCACATCCCCGCTGCTGATTATTTATGGGAACGGTGTTGTTATTACTATTTGTCGTCGAGCCTTCACTCACCTAGATTTACTAACAGGTGCTGCGCACGCAGTGATTACGAGTAAGCGAGCGCAGCTAGTACTCGAAATCCTTAGTGAAATTAACGCAGGATTTAAACAGCGTATCAACCAGGCGAGTCGACGCATTTGGCAGATTCGAGCACAGCTGGATAAAGCTCAGATTGCGAATGAAGATTTCATTAGCTTTATAGATATCGAAGAAGACTTGAACGACTTTTTACTTGTGCTGGAGCCAATGGATACCGTTTTGACCACCCTTCTGAATGGTAGGTTTATGCGCTTATACGAAGAAGATCGAGACCTGATCGAGGATTTATCACTCGGCACCCAAGAGCTTACGCAGCTGGCAAGCTCGCGTCTATCAACACTCCGTAATATTCGCGAGGCGTACAGTACTATTACCGCAAACAACTTAAACAAAGTATTTAAACTCATGACCAGCATAACCATCCTCATGGGTATTTTTACGCTCATAACTGGTGTATATAGTATGAACATCAACTTGCCTGCTGCTCACAATCCACAGGCATTTTGGATTATATTAGGAATCACTTCAATTTTTATTGGAGCAGCAGCGGCATTCTTCAAGAAAAACCGTTGGTTCTGAGCACTAGCGTAACTCAGCACGTTCTCAGGTACCAGGGTATACAATATATGATATGAAGATATTATTAGTCGAAGATGAGGCGCGACTTGGTGCAGCGATCAAACGTGGCTTAGAACAAGAAGGCTATGCGGTTGACTGGCAGCAGAATGCAGATGACGCACTAGCGTATGGCGAAACAGAAAATTACGATGTCATG
>CAYXYR010000072.1:0-4395 GCA_964469435.1 uncultured Candidatus Saccharibacteria bacterium
TAGTCCATGCTATACTGACGGCTATATGACAAAACAATCCACCACACCAAAATCCACTACAACCACAGAATCTAACACGAAAAAAAAGGCCACTCACTACGATGACGATGACTACAATTATGTGCATTACTGGGATGGTCGCGACTACGAAAACGAGTCAGAACGACTAGCAATTAGTCGGCTATTACATGGCCGTAAATTCAAGTCTGCTGTTGATATTGGCGGCGGCTATGGACGTCTATGTATATTCCTAGAAAAATTTGCTAGCAAGGTTACATTAGCCGAACCTAGTCAGCAACAGCTCGATATAGCTAAGGACTTTTTAAAAGGCCATAAAGAAATCAAATGTGTACGCACTCAGGCTGACTCGCTAGATTTTGATGATAAGTCTTTCGATCTGATAACCATGATCCGTGTAATGCATCACCTGCCAGATCCTAGTACAGAATTTGCCGAACTAGCCCGGGTATTAACAGACGACGGCTATTTAGTTCTAGAGGTAGCTAATTATGCGCATGCCCGCAATCGACTAAAGCACTTCGTAAAAGGCCAGAAATTGCCAGTTGAACCAGTGGATATCCGTTCAAGTAAAAACCGTAATAAAGACACAATTGCTTTTGTTAATCACAACCCCAAAACCGTGATCAAGCAATTAGCGCATGCGGGGCTTAAAGTCGAAAAAGTTTTGTCTGTATCTAATCTACGTAGCCCAGGACTCAAGAAAATTGTGCCTATGTCGTTAATGCTAGCCATAGAAAAGCCTCTTCAGGCTCTGTTGGCACATACTTACTTCGGGCCGAGTACTTTCTTTTTAGTTCGCAAAGCAAAGTAAGTAGATTTTATTCTTACCTTATAATCTAAAGCATGGAGTTGTCTGACCCGATTAGTGTGATCAAGGGCGTAGGTCCGGCTATGGCTGCAACTTTGCAGCGCCAAGGCCTAAATACCGTAGCGGATGTTATAGACTACTACCCACGCAAATATAACGATTTCTCCAAAATCACCAATATTGCCAGTCTAAAACCCGGGGCAGTAACAATTGAAGCAACAATATCTGGTAGCCAGGGTCGTTACGTCAGACGTGGTATGCATATTACCGAAGCCGTAGCGACAGATAGCTCCGGCAGCATAAGACTTGTTTGGTTTAATCAACCGTATCGTTCTTCTGCCATCAAACCAAATCAAAAATACTACATAAGTGGTGAGTTTGCTCTAAGCCATCAGAAATTCGCAATTCTTAATCCAGCATGCGAATTAGCAAGCGATTTTCCGCTAAACACCGCCCGTATAGTGCCAGTTTACAGAGAGTCTAAGGGCCTAACCAGTAATCAGATGCGCAAAATTGTCGCTGCCACGGTCAATCTTTTGCGCAATCTACCAGAAACCTTACCTGCTGAAATCGTTACATCTCAACAATTACTAAGTCGGGCAGAAGCAATTTATGGAGTTCATTTTCCAAAAAATGCCCACCATTTAGAGCGAGCAAAAAAGCGACTGGGATTCGAAGAAGTTTTTGAGCTATCTCTAGCCGCGCTACTGAACAAAAGGACCAATGCATTAGAATCATCTTTACTAATACCGTTTGATGTTAGTTTGGCCAGGCAATTTACAGCCAAGCTACCTTTCGTACTGACAGACGACCAGCGCCGGGTTATCTGGCAGATCTATCAAGATATGGCCGCCAATCAGCCTATGAACAGGTTGATCGAGGGCGATGTTGGGTCTGGCAAGACAGTTGTTGCCACTATGGCGGCATTAATGGTAATCAAGCAAGGGCTTCAGGTTGCCATCATGTCGCCGACCGAGCTACTAGCCAGGCAGCATGCCGATACGGTGTATGACATGTTACATCACTTGGGATACGACAAAAGTGTTGTGCTTTTAGTGGGTGGGATGAGCAACAAACAAAAACAGGAAGCCAGACAACGGATAGCTGACGGCACGGCAAAACTCATAATTGGCACCCATGCATTAATTCAAGAAAAGGTGGATATGCGTCGGTTGGCTTTGGTAATAATCGATGAGCAGCACCGATTTGGTGTTGAACAACGCAAATCACTCATGAAAAAGGCCGGCCATGCACCGCATATAATGACAATGACAGCCACACCAATTCCACGTAGTCTGGCGCTTACACTATATGGAGAGCTCGACATATCAATCATTCATAATCGCCCAAGTAATCGTTTACCTATAGAGACCCAGATCGTTTCTCCTAACAGTCAAGCAAGCCTTCACAAAAAAATAGATGAACAAATTGAATCTGGCAGGCAAGTATTTGTAGTATGTCCGCTGGTACGCGAAAGCGATGTTTTGCCAGCGGCCGCAGCCGAAGAAACATACAGAAAATTAGCCAATGGTCCATATAAACATCGCCGTGTCGGCCTGCTGCATGGCCAATTACCCGCAGCTCAAAAAAATCAAATAATGCAAGATTTTGCTAAGGGAGATATTGATGTTTTGGTTTCAACGACCGTTGTGGAGGTGGGGGTTGACGTGCCTAATGCTACGGTTATGATCATTCAAAATGCCGATAGATTTGGTTTAGCTCAATTACATCAGCTACGCGGAAGAGTCGGTCGAAGCAGTCATCAGGGCTTTTGCTATTTAGTTCTAAGTGACTCAAAAGCTCCATCTAAACGACTAAAAGCACTAGAAACTACTAACGATGGATTTCGCTTAGCTGAGTTAGATCTAGAGCTTCGTGGTCCAGGGGCCATTTACGGTACTTTGCAGCACGGCGCACTTGATCTGCGTATAGCTAAATTAACAGATACAGCTTTGATTGCATCTGCCAGGCAATGCGCGCAACAGACTATCGAGTCTGGGCTAGACCTGCTAAAATATAAGCATCTTTATGAACGAGTTTCGCGACTGCGAGCTATAACAAATCTAAACTAATGAATATCTACCAGAAATTATCTACTATCGATTTCACGCGTAAAGCGAGGGTGTAGTGTATTCTGGCACAACTTTAACTGCGGCTTCGGGTCGAATTCTGGGAGCTCACCAAAAAATTGATAGGGTGGCCCGTAATCATCTAGCTAAACTTCTAAAAGACAATAGCGTCTTTCCAACAAGTAACAAGATACTCCATTTCGAGGGTAAAAACGGCCCTGATGGCATTAAGCGAAAAAGCCCAGCCAAAGATGAACCATGGCATTACTACAGCCCATTCGACAATCAAGACTCACAGCTGATTGACCTAATTAATACACACTACAATTTGCTAGTTAGCCATTTAAAAGAAGGCAACAAAGAACGCACCGCATTCGAAGCGGCCTGGCTGGCACATGCGTTGGTAGATGGATTAACCCCTGCACATCACTATCCGTACGAAGAAAAGCTTATCGAGCTGCGTGGCGGTGAAGGCATCGAAACACGGACCACAATTAAAGAAAAGCTTGTTATTCCGGGCGAAACACGTCGCGAACAGGTTAAAAATAACTGGAAAATGTGGGGGCCCAAGGGCTTAATAAGCACGCACGGCATGTTCGAGCTAGGCATTGCCACACTAATACTACCCCTAACTTTCAGCGATAACGTGCCCAACCAAAAGATGATTGATGAAATTAGTGAAATCGGAATTGGCGCTTGGTTTACGCGCCGCGCCCGAGAAATAGCGATTCTAGATATGTATGACCGCTACTACAAACGAGGATGGACTACTAAATTAGCCCTAGAAGTACGGACTAAGATGGCGCCTACCATAATAAACACCGTCACTCTGGCCTGGTATAGTGCATTGCTGGATTCAGGCAAAGTTAAACCTGTAAAGCGATGAGAATTATTGCTGGTAGTTTAGGCGGTCGCATCTTTGAATCACCTCATGGCCATCGAACTCATCCTATGAGCGATAAAGTCCGAGGTGGCTTGTTCGGGGTGCTAGGCGACATAAGTGGACTAACGGTTCTAGATGCTTTCGCCGGAAGCGGAGCGCTATCATTTGAAGCTATAAGTCGTGGGGCGTCTAATGCGGTATGTATAGAGGCAGATAAAGGAGCTAGTGAAGTTATTGCACGTAATATCGAGGCGCTAGGTATTACTGACAAAATTAAATCAATTAGAGCTTTTGCTAATGCTTGGTCTACACGTCATCAGAACCAACAGTTTGACCTAGTGCTGTTAGATCCACCATATGACAACCTACCATTTCGTGATCTCAAGGTTATGCCTCGCCATTTGTCAGACAACGGTACGTTGGTTCTTTCTTGGCCCGGCAAAGCCGATACTTATCCTTTTGATGGCCTAGACATTGTGCAGCAAAAACATTATGGAGACGCACAACTGGTTTTTTATCAGAAAATACAGTAAAATACTCCGGTGCCAGCACTTATGCGCGAGTGGTGGAATTGGTAGACACGCTAGCCTTAGGAGCTAGTGCCGCAAGGCGTG
>CAYXYR010000073.1:0-4367 GCA_964469435.1 uncultured Candidatus Saccharibacteria bacterium
AGCTCACCGGTGTAATTAGCCGAAGCAAAGCCACCGTTATATTCATAAACCAGATTCGTATGAAGATTGGTGTGATGTTCGGCAACCCAGAGACTACCACGGGCGGTAATGCGCTCAAATTTTATGCATCAGTTCGTATGGACATCCGTCGCATTGCTCAAATCAAGGCTGGCGAAGAAATCATTGGTAACCGAACTCGCGTCAAGGTAGTAAAGAACAAGATTGCCCCTCCCTTCCGCCAGGCCGAGTTCGATATCATGTACAACAAGGGTATATCACGAAGTGGTGATGTACTGGATCTCGCAGTCGAGAACGGAGTGGTTGATAAGTCCGGGGCTTGGTTTGCCTATAACGACGCCAAGATTGCGCAAGGTCGCGAAGCCGCCAAGAAATACCTAGAAGATAATCCCAAGGTACTAGAAGAAATTGCCAAGAAAGTCGCAGAATCAGTTAAAGAGTAAAGACGGGGCAGGGTGGCATGACAGGATTTAACCATATCGCAACCGGAGCCGTTATCGCGCTTGCAGTTAAGCAACCGGCAATTGCTTTGCCTTTGGCCTTCGTTAGCCACTTCGTGTTGGATGGTTTGCCTCACTACGGAGTACCGATGGACAGGCGTCATGAATATGCGTCGTTAAAGCGTATGTTAGTAATCGACGCTGTCTGTTCGGGCTTGCTGGTAGTGGCGATGATTCTGCTGACGCGGAGCTGGCTAGTAGTTGGTTGCATGCTGGCGGCTTTCTCGCCAGATAGCGTTTGGGGATTCAAGCTTGCTTACGACAAGCTAAACGGTAGACGCTATAGTTTGCCGCGAGACGTATTCTCGCGCTTTCATAAAAAAATTCAATGGGGGGAGCGGCCACTAGGTTGGGTAATCGAGCTGGTTTGTGCTACGGCCTTGGTGTGGGCGTTGAACTCATTGGTTGTTTAAGTATGAAGATCAGTCACATAAAACAGCAGGCTAAACGAGCTGACAGATATTCGATATTCGTTGATGAAAAGTACGCTTTTAGTTTGAGCGAGTCGGCGTTGCTATCTAGCGGCCTGTTCATTGGGCAAGAACTAACCAAAGATCAGTTAGCTGACCTGAAAGACTCGTCAACACGTGATAAAGCTTACAATCAGGCGCTTGGCCAGTTGGCCCGTCGGCCCCGCAGTGAATGGGAAGTGCGCGATTATCTCAAGCGAAAAGACTATGATCCAGAATTAATTAATGAAGTAGTTGGCCGACTATATAAAGTCAACTTACTAAACGATGCCGAATTTGCTCGCATGTGGGTCGACAATCGCCGTTTGCTAAAGAGTACCAGCCAGCGACGTCTACAGATGGAACTACGTCAAAAACGTGTAGCGGACGAGGTTATTCAGCAAACATTAGCAAACGATCCAACCGACGAGCGGCAAGTATTGAGTGATTTAATCGCTCGCAAACGTAAGATTGCTCGCTTTGCCGCTGATGATCAAAAACTAATGGCTTACCTGATCCGTCAAGGCTTTAGCTATGAAGATGTCAAGGATGCTATGAGATCTTTACCTACTAGTAGCTAAGCGACAGGCGCAGTGTTAAGAAGAGGTACCGCGTCTCGAACTTGGTCTTTCTGCAGCTGCAAAGGGTCTTTGACAACAATTTTTCGATTAGTAATCTCGACAATTTGGTTGCGATCGATGCTTAGACTGCCCCCAGCAATATTCTTTATTAGCGGCTGGCTAACATATAGTTTTTGGATGAACATAGTCTCGGCATCGCAGGCATAGTCGTTGATCTTGCCAAGACGTTTTTTGTGCTCGGTTACAACCGGCTTGCCAATTAGCGAAAAATTAAGGTCCAAAATCTTTTTTAGCCGGATTAGGTCGGAGGGATCGGACAATACATCATGATCATTAACAACTATGCCGGCAGGTAGTATGTCACGGATATCTTGGCTTAATAGAACCAATAGTAATTTTTTGTCGATAGAATCATGGCAGTACAGGCCTTCTATCTTAAGGTTGTTGGGGTTAATGATCGCCTCTAGGCTAACGGCCACCGGCCGGCCATTGCGCAGACTCATAACCTTACGGTTCAAAAAAGTATTGGTAAGTAAAAGCATAATTACCTTGTTAGTATAGCAGTTACAGGACATGATTAAACGCTTTGAGAAACCTGGTAGTTTGCACCCGGCGGTACTTGCTGGGGTAGGTGGCCTCGCGTTACTATATGTTGCATATGAGTACCGACACGACGCAATTAACCTTTACCACCGAATCCGCCGACGCAACCGAAAAACTAGCCCAGCGGTTAGGGCAAAGGCTTAAAGGCGGCGAAGTTATCGAGCTTACTAGTGACTTGGGTGGCGGTAAGACTACCTTTACCCGTGGTCTAGTCCTAGGCTCGGGCAGCAGTAGCCACGTATCTAGCCCAACCTTTAAAATTAGTAATACTTATAAGGCACCAAAGTTCGACATTATCCACTACGACTTTTACCGCTTGCCGGATGCTGGCCTGATGAGGCACGAACTGGCTGACATACTGGGAGATAGCCATGTAGTAATCGTCGTCGAGTGGGCGGATGCCGTACGCCATGTTTTACCGGAACAACGACTAATTATCCAAATAGCCAGCAGCGGAGAATCAACCCGAACAATAACTTTTAGTTATCCTGCTTCCTTAGGGTACCTTTATATAGGTGATTAATGCTTGCGGTTCGATCTATTTTACATACAATTAGTGATAACCATAACTAATTAAGAGGAAGTATCGATGGATCCAACTAATCCCAGCCAAAATCAACAACCACCTACACCACAAGTATCATCTCCGCCTAGCTCGCCTACGACGGCGCCTATGCAACCGGTCGCTCCTAATGTGCCAACTGCACCAATTCAATCTGGCGGCAGCAAGACTGGCGTGTGGATTGCGGTTGGCGCGGGGATCTCAATCCTTGTATTGGTGGTTGTGGCCGGCTTTTTCGTGTTGAATAAAACACAGAACAACTCCAAAAAAGATGCAGTATCAGCAAACTCTTCGAAAACTACCAGTACGCCTTCAGCGTCTACTAACAAATACGCAAATTGTTTATCAAAGACAGACCTAACAGCACTACAGGGGGATACTTACACCCTTAAAGACATCGATGGTGTTTATCATGTTTATGGTTCTTCGGTGTTCTTTAAGCCCGACTCAACAAACTACGAATATGCTGATCAGGTTGTCGAGGAGTTTGCTAACTATAAAAAGGCATTTGCAGGATTGACCAACAAAGATTGGAATATTGAGCTTCAGGGTCAGATTAAGGACGTTAATGGCACCGGTAATTCGGCAGACAATAAAAAGCTTGCCAATGAACGGGCAGCAAAAGTTCGTGATGAGTTTGTTCGCGCAGGGGTTCCTACTAGTAGAATCAAGATACTTGAGCCAGAAATATATGATGTGCAGCAGATCAAGCCTGGCGACTCAGATAGAAATGTGTCGATCGATATTCAATCACGCTGCTCTGATACGCAAATCGAAAAAGAAAACTAGCCCATCTCTGTTACAATGCAGGTATGTTGATCCTAACACTCCGTACCGATAATCCAGAGGCAGAGATTGGTCTATATAACGACACTACTGAGTTGCTATACGAATCGTGGCATGCTCATCGGCAATTAGCAGAAAGCATCCACCAAAAAATTGCACAAATTCTTGGACAGCGCAGTAAAACTTGGTCAGATATAGAGGGCATTGTGGTTTATAGTGGGCCGGGCAGCTTTACGGGCTTGCGGATAGGCTTGAGCGTTGCTAATGCCTTGGCCTATGCCAATCAGATTCCGATTGCTGGGGTAACGGGATCTAGCTGGCAAGCGACAGGAATAGAGGAATTATTAGCCGGGAATGGGCAAGAGCAGGTCCTGCCTAACTATGGTGCAGACCCGCACATAACCCAGCAAAAGAAGTAAATTTTGCAACACTTGACGATAAAGTGCTTGACAGCATAACAGTTCAAGCTTACGCTTAAACCAAGTTCTTTAAACAACAAAAAGAGGTAATATGAAAACAAAAAAAGTAATCTTATTTGCACTTGCATTGTCTGCTGGTGTTTTTTTTGCGTAGCGGCCACGCTTTAGCTGCTACCAAGACATGGATTGGTACTACCTGTACCGCCAGTGCAGATTGTAACTGGAGTACGACTGGCAACTGGCAGGGCGGTGTAGCCCCAACCACTGGCGATGACGTGGTTATAAATGGAGACACAGCAGTTGACTCTTCGACCGTTCAGGATATTTCGAACCTAAGTATCGCTTCGTTGACCACGAGCGGCTATACGCCAAATACTTCCGGCAATGGAGCTGTAGCCGTGCACAATACTGGTGGGCTAACAGTGACCGGCAATATTACGCACAACACA
>CAYXYR010000074.1:0-4367 GCA_964469435.1 uncultured Candidatus Saccharibacteria bacterium
CGTAAGCCTCGCTAAAACGATAGTTGTCTAAATCTTGGCCAACCACATCTGTTACATGTTGTAACTTGCTCAACACCCAGTGATCGGCATTGGTTTGGGCTTTTGGCTGGCCTGGCTTGCTTTGCCTAACTTGATCTTGCGTAAAACGGGCGATATTCCAAAGCTTATTGCAAAAGTTGCGAGCGCCTATGAGTTTGCTTTGATCGTATGGTCGATTACTGCCGGCAGTCTCGCCAGCAATAATTCCCATGCGGAAGGCGTCCGAGCCAAATTCGGTAACTTTGTCGATCGGGTTTACTACATTGCCTTTGCTTTTGCTCATCTTTTGGCCGTGCTCATCCTGGATAAGACCATGCAGATAAACTTGCTCAAAAGGAATCTTGCCAGTGTTGTACAAACCAAACATGATCATTCGACTAACCCATGGATACAAGATATCGGCGCCTGTCTCCATGATGCTTAGAGGATAGAATTTTTCGAAGTCATTGCCATCAGGAAAGTCTAGTGTCGCGTATGGCCAGCTGGCACTACTGAACCAAGTGTCGAAAACATCTGGATCCCGATGGTAAGTTTTGCCATCCTTGGTGATGGTTTCTTGGTCTACCCTATCGTCAAATATCCAGTCAGTTGGGTCTTCGGCACTCTGGAAGGCAGGGATTGGTATGCCCCAAGCAATTTGCCGGCTAATATTCCAATCGCGTAAGTTCTCTAGATATGTAACCAGTTGTTTGCGTTTAGACTCTGGGTAGAATTTAATCTTTTTAGCCCTTAGGGCTTCTATGGCTGGCTTAGCTAGCGGCTTTACATCTATAAACCACTGCTCGCGCAGTAATGGCTCGATAACAGTTCCGCACTTGTAACAGTGGCCTACACTATGGCTAATGTCTTCCCTTTTGGTCAAATAGTCTTGGTCGGCTAGCTGGTTGACTACTTTATCGCGGGCTGCCAACACATCTAGACCAACAAATTCTTCTGGCGCTTCGTGAGTGATCAATCCATCGTGACCAATGACACTTATCATCGGTAGGTCGTGCCGAACGGCCATGTCGTAGTCATTCGGATCGTGTGCGGGAGTGATCTTTACAGCACCGGTGCCGTATTCTTGGTCCACATAATCATCGGCGATAACGGGTATTTCCCTGTTAGTTAGGGGTAATTTGACGGTTTTGCCAACAAACTTTTTGTACCGTTTATCTTCGGGGTGAACGGCTACGGCGGTGTCGCCCAGCATAGTTTCTGGTCGAGTGGTGGCGACTACAATTTCGCCTTCCCCATCTGTTAATGGATAGCTTATGTACCACAGATGTCCGGGGGTGTCTTTGTATGCTACTTCTATGTCGGCAAATCCAGTGCCATGGTAGGTACAGAAGTTAACTAGCTTCTCTGCTCGGTAAATTAAACCGTCCTGCCACATTTTTTGGAAGCTGGCGTACGCTTGTCGAACGACTTTGTCATCTAGGGTATAAACGTATCGGCTCCAGTCGACGCTAGCGCCTAATTGGCGGAATTGTGTCTGGTAATTGTCTTTATTCTGAGCCACAAAGTCCCATATCTGTTGGTATAGCTCTTCCCTAGTGAAATCAAATCGACTTTTGCCCTGGCTGGCTAGGTATTTTTCGTAAACAACCCATGTTTCAAACCCGGCGTGATCGGCCCCTGGCAGTAATAGGCTGGCTTCGCCTTTCATGCGGTGGTAGCGTACGGCGATATCTTCTATGGCCAATGTTAAGCCATGCCCAATATGCAGGTTACCATTGGCATTGGGGGGCGGTACAACAATGCTGTAGTTACCCTTTGCGTCCCTGTTTTTGGGTACAAAAGCATCTTGGTCTTCCCATAGTTTGTAAATCGCCTGCTCGTGCTTTGCTGGCTCATATGCCTTACCTAGTTTCATGTAAATATCATATCACCTCTGTTGGTTTAATAAAACACAGAGGTTAGTTCACGTGAAAAAGCAAAAGCAATATACACCCAGACTTTTTTGAAAAAGTCCTTGTGTACGTTGCCATCCCTAAAGGTTTATTTTTGGTGCGGAACCTGGGGTTAACCAGGCTCACGCCAGCGAAATTGTTTGTTTTCGAATCTAGCATACGCCCATAACCATAAGCGTGCAATATTGACAAACCATACTAAAGATTACATAGATAAATTTGGATCTATCTCTAAAGAGTATGGGTCAGCCGTTGGTTGGTCGTGCATAGCTTTAAAGCAGCCAAGCGTGGCAACCATGGCGCCATTATCGGTGCACAATTTTCGGTCGGTATATTCAATAGGCAAGGGGAGTCGATCTGCCAACTGTCGACGAAGCTCTGGGCTAGCAGCTACCCCTCCGGCAATTACTACCGAGGCTGGGTTGAACTCTTCAAAGGCCATTATGGTTTTGTCTACTACTGTTTCTACGGCAACTCGCTGGAAGCTGGCTGCAAAGTCTGCCTTTTGCTGCTCGCTAAGTAGCGCCGCAAGCTCAAAGCTAGGGAAGTCGTGGCTTTTGCCGCAAGTAGCCTGAACGGCCCTCAAAACGGCTGTTTTGACGCCAGAAAAGCTAAAGTTATAGCCGGGCATCTTTGCCTTTGGAAAAGAAAATGCATTTGGGTCTCCATTCTGAGCTATCTTTTCAATACTAGGCCCACCAGGGTAGGGGAGTCCGAGTACTTTGGCGACCTTATCGAAGGCTTCGCCAATGGCATCGTCATGGGTTTGCCCAAGTAACTTATAGTCAAAGTGATCTTTGAATAGTGCTAACTGGCTGTGACCACCACTAACAATCAAAGCTAACATCGGAAACTTTGGCTGGGTCTTTGGCAGTTCGTAGCCGGGCAGGGGAGAGTTGGTAATAAAGTTGGCGTAAACGTGGCCTTCGACGTGATTAATAGCATACAAGGGCTTGTTTTTTGTGATGGCCAAGGTGCGAGCCGTTAGCACCCCAACCAGTAAGCAGCCACCTAGTCCTGCGCCATAGGTAACAGCGATAGCATCTATATCTTTCCACTCACACCTTGCTTGCCTAAGCGCCTCTTCGACTACAGGCATAATCGACTCGATGTGACTGCGCGCAGCTATCTCTGGTATGACACCGCCAAACTTAGCATGCAGGTCTAGCGAAGTCGCCACCACGTTAGACAGTAGCCTATGACCATCTTCGACCACTGCAGCAGCAGTCTCGTCACAGCTAGATTCAATCCCAAGAATTATCATGCGGATAGTATACTGTATTTTATGAGTTACCGAGATACCGTCAAAAAGCTTGTGCCCAAGGAATTATTCAAAAAAGTTGAACCGTATGGCCACTGGGCAGAGGCTGTTATTGCGCAAACAAAACATGGATTTCCGGCACGAGGGCTTAATATTATCGGTGTAACTGGAACAACCGGCAAAACCACCACCGTTACCCTAATGGCTAGTGTATTGCGAGCTGCCGGATATAAAACAGCTTACTTTACTACTGTAGAGCACGATTTTGGCAATGGGCCGGTCCATAATGCCGCACGGTTAACTACGCTAGGAGCGCCGCAACTGGTGCGCAATATTAAAAAGGCCAAAGATAATGGCTCGGAATGGATTGTCATAGAGGTGGCGTCGCATGCCTTAGTGCAACGTCGTATCTGGGGGGTACCACTCAAAGCGGCGATTTTCACCAATCTAACGCATGAACATTTGGATTATCACGGTACCTTCGATAACTACCGGGCTGCTAAGCTAAAGCTTTTTCAGCAGACTAAAAAATACAATGGTATCGGCATAGTGAATGCCGACGACCCAAGTGCTGACTACTTTAATCAAACAGTACACTCACTTACATATGGGCGTAGCAAGCCAGCCGATGTTAGCGCCAAAGATATAAAAACTACCAGCGCAGGGTCTTCTTTTACAGTTGTTCAAAAAAACGGTGATTCGTTTGCCATCAAAACCGGTTTACCGGGTAGTTTTAATGTTTCCAATGTACTGGGCGTAGTGACGGCCGGTTTGGCTCTGGGTATCCCCAAAGAAGCCATTGCTAAGGGTGTAGCTGATCTGTCCGCCGTCAAAGGCCGTATGGCCAGCTACAAAACCGACAAGGGCTTTAGTGCCATAATCGATTTTGCTCATACTCCAGACAGTTTTGAGAAGATATTTAAAGAAATTCGGCCGGTTACCAAAGGCAAGCTAACGGCGGTTTTTGGTAAAGCTGGAGAGCGGGATCAAGAAAGTCGTTACATACAAGGTAAATTGGCGGCCGACTATTGTGATCGAATCATTTTAACCGAAGATGACCCGCGCAGTGAACGCAACGAAGATATTAACGCCCAGATTCGTGAAGGTATTGCCAAAAGCAGTAAAAAACCAGAGGTTTACGAAGACAACGATCGTGCAAAAGCCATAGACCTAGC
>CAYXYR010000075.1:0-4191 GCA_964469435.1 uncultured Candidatus Saccharibacteria bacterium
CAAGCCGTTGTTCTACAAAAAGACAAAAGAGTTAACAAAAAAGAAAACATCTAAAATCCTCAAACAAAACGACAATAAAAATCTAAAAACAGCCCCACTCGCAGAGGGCTGTTTTTAATGCTTTTGTCTATAAATACTATTGGGCGTATAAGACATCCCATGGAGCCTAATTTGCGGAATATAGCCAGTATTTGTGATAACGGTATTGACGGCATCCTGGTCAATGTCGAGTGTCGTATTAGCAACGGCCTTCCTAGCATGGTGATTGTGGGTTTTGCAGGAAAAGCCGTAGACGAAGCCAAAGAGCGAGTTCGCGGGGCCTTTAATGCTAGTGGACTAGTGTTCCCAAAAAAGCGAATAGTCATTAATCTAGCCCCAGGCGACCTACCTAAAGAAGGCACTAGTCTAGACCTGCCTATAGCTATCTCGATAATGTCTGCTAGCGGCCAAGTCGCACCAGCACATGACCATACAAAAGCCATCTTTATGGGTGAACTAGGCCTGGATGGTAGTGTGCGGCCTATAAGAGGGGTTATTGGCAAAATTAGAGCCGCTAAGAGACTTGGCTATACAACTTACTACGTACCTGGGTCCAACTTCCAACAAGCCAACCTCGTAGAAGATGTGGATATTGTGGCTGTGAGCGATTTAAGGCAGCTTTATTTGCACCTTTCTGGTGTGTTAAAGATAATCAACCCAAAGTCAGCCTCTAATATAGCTACGTCAGATAAATCGACAGTCGACATGAACGAAATAGTCGGTCAGCCCATAGCTAAAAGAGCTTTAGAGATCGCAGCTGCTGGAGGCCATAATGTTCTACTTTCAGGCCCTCCTGGCACTGGCAAAAGTATGCTAGCCAAAGCCCTCAGATCCATCCTGCCAGACATGAACAAAGAAGAGTTGCTTGAAGTTACTCAACTACACAGCCTAGCAACCAGTAAATATGATCAACTCGTAACCGAACGACCATTCCGATCGCCACACCACACCGCCAGTCACACATCAATAACGGGTGGCGGTCAGAATCCTAGACCTGGTGAGATAAGTTTGGCGCACCGGGGTGTACTATTCTTGGACGAACTGCCCGAGTTTAGTCGCTTAACAATCGAATCCCTACGCCAACCACTAGAAGATGGTGAAATCACTGTTTCTCGCACCAAGGGGAGTGTCTGTTTCCCGGCCGATTTTATATTGGTGGCAACAGCCAACCCTTGCCCCTGTGGCTACTACGGGACAGATAAAGAATGTACCTGCTCGCCTTCGCAGATTACCCAGTATCAACGCAAAATATCAGGCCCACTACTCGATCGTATCGATATGATGGTAGAAGTAAGCGAGGTAGAACATCGTAGTTTACTATCGGTAAGTGGCAGCGGCGATAATAGTAGAGAAATCAAACAAAGAGTGGTTAAAGCCCGCAAGACACAGTGCGGCAGACTAGGTGGTAATAATCTAAATGGTCGTATGGCCAATAAAACAATCAAAAATTATTCCCTCCTAAGTCAACCTGCTCAAGAATTACTCAATAGTGCTGCCGAAAAATTAGATATTTCTGCCCGAAACTACATGCGGGTTATTAAGGTGGCGCGAACTATAGCCGACCTAGCTAATAGCGACCTTGTGCTCCCTGAGCATATTTCCGAGGCCTTACAATATCGCCAACGGACCCATTCGCTTCAAGCACTTGCCTCTTGACCCCTGTTGTGTTGTCTGCTACACTGGAGCGAACCTTAACGCTAGCAAGGAGTAAAGTAATTACCAAAAACACGCGCTTGAATCAACAGATTCGGGCACCGCAGCTCAGAGTAATTGACCACGAAGGCAAACAACTCGGGATACTTTCCCGTGCCGAAGCCCTTCAGGCCGCTGAAGTTCAAGGTTTGGATCTGGTCGAGATATCGCCAGAGGCCAATCCGCCAGTCGTAAAAATTATTGATTGGGGCAAATACAATTATCAGCGGACCAAGCAATTACAAAAAAACAAACGCAACGCCAAATCTTTCGAGGTAAAGCAGATGCGATTTGGGCTAAAAATTGGTGATCACGATCTAGAGGTTAAGTCTCGCAAGATTACCGGGTTCCTAGAAGCCGGTCATAAAGTAAAAATTTCTATCTTTTATAGGGGCCGTGAAATGGCTCACAAAGATATAGGTTTTAAGCTTGCAGACAAGGTTATTGCCAGTTTTGGCGATAATATAGCCGTCGATCAACAACCGCAGCTAAACGGTAAACAATTAACGTTCGTAATCAGGAGCAACAATGCCAAAGCTAAAAACACATAGCGGCACAAAAGACCGCGTAAAGCTTACCAAAAACGGTAAGTTACTACGTCGCCATTCGATGCGCAGCCATTTCTTGCAGAAGAAATCAGCCGCACGAAAGCGAAAGATGGACGGCCTAGAGCAAATCTCTGGTCAGGCCAAGAAGAATATCAAAGCAAAGCTGGGGGCGTAAGGAGATACTATGAGAGTAAAACGAGGCGTCACCAGTCACGCAAGACACCAGAAAATTCGTAAGGCCACTAAAGGCTTCACTCGCGGCAACCGATCTAGCATAAAGCGTGGTAAGCAGACAGTAACAAAGTCACTGCAATACGCCTACCGCGATCGTCGTAACCGCAAGCGAACCTTTCGAGCTTTGTGGAACGCGCGTATCAACGCTGCGGCTCGCCTTAATGGCACAACCTATAGTCGACTTATTGCCGGCCTAAAAGCCGCTAAGATCAATCTTGATCGCAAAGTGTTAAGCGAGCTAGCCGTTAACGAACCGGCAGCCTTCGAGGCGGTCGTAAAAGCCGCCCAAAAATAAGAACGTTTGTTTTACCGAGCAAAAAATAACCACTTACCTGAAAGTGGTTATTTTTATGTTATAATATACTTGTCAGATTACTGACTGGTCGCCTGCTCTCGTAGCAGGAGGAAAGTCCGGGCAGCATAGGGAGATGACAGTTGCTAACGGCAACCGGGAGCAATCCTAGGGAAAGTGCCACAGAAACGAAACTACCTGAGTTTTCTCGGGAAAAGGTGAAACGAGCGAGGTAAGAGCTCGCATTGTGCTCCGGTGACGGAGCGACAACGGTAAACCCTGTCTGTTGCAAGGAGATGGGCCCAATAATGGTCTCCCACCAGGGCTTGGCATATATCCGCTCGATCTATTGAGCAATCGATAGACTAGATAGATGATCAGTGCGAACAAACTCTTCGGAGCTGTTCAGACAAAACCCGGCTTATAGGTATTCTGGCCAACCAAGCGCCCTAACGAGTGTTTAGGGCGTTTTTAGTGCCCTGAAACGTTATCAAGGACTTCATTTACCATAGCGTCGGCAATCTTGTTGAGCTCACGAGGTACGTGAGTAAAATCAACGTGTTCAAAGTTGCTCAAGAACTGCTTTATGCTTAGATTAACCGGTATTAGGTCCCTATTCTTAACCTTGAATACACCCTTCATTTGGTTCACCACAAGCATACTATCCATATAAACATGAACAATCTGAACCCCCCTCTTGTGAGCCTCCTCCAGTCCTACTTTTAGCGCATGATATTCTGCCTGGTTATTGGTGGTAACCCCTAAAAATACGCCATTTTCGATAATTATCCGATCGTCCATATCCAGTAACGCATAGCCACTAGCCGAGGGGCCGGGATTGCCACGAGATCCACCGTCTGCATATAGTTTTACCTCACGCATGTCGGGCTTAGCAACCGCATCGTATGGTGTCGCGCCACCTGCTAACGACGAAAAATCAAAATGAATTATCTTTACAGGCGTATCCTCATTAACCTGAGGTCCATAATAGCCCCTAAACTCCTCTAGCATGTCATCGAGTGATGCGTATTTTTGATGCGCATCCATATCTGCCTCGGTTATCTGCTTAAAGGTCTTCTCTAGTACACTAGTAATTTTTGCCTCGCCAATTGTCACCCAACTAGCCGGATCGGTAGCATTAACTTTATCTATTAGTTGAATTACATCATTTACGTGTAGGTCTTTGTCGTCATTTACTCGCCAAGTGGATGATTTTGTGCCTGCCGCAACCTGCTGAGCTAGCGTGTGGTCTAGTTTTAGTGTTTTCATTCCTCTATTGTCTCATACCCTACTCTTGCAAATCGATATTTTACGCTATAATTAGCCGGTTGTCGGGGTGTGGCGCAGTTGGCTAGCGCGTACGGCTGGGGGCCGTGAGGTCGCAGG
>CAYXYR010000076.1:0-4146 GCA_964469435.1 uncultured Candidatus Saccharibacteria bacterium
AAGCAATAGGTGGCGTGAGTGTAACGGCCATTTTTTGTGAGAGGCTAGTTACCCGCGCCGTTGGTAGCCAGGCAAAGCCGAGCCACACCAGAGCCACGGCACCACACATAGCTAGCCAGCTGGGTAAATCTTTGGCAATCAACACAAAGAATCCACCAGCACTCAGGCCGATACACAACCAGAGCAATACAGACAGACTCACTCCAAATGATGCTGCCCTGTGCAGTAACACTGCCACCTCATCCCCCTTAGTAGCACGCCGCTTGAGCTCTTTAAGTGGAATGTGGCTATAGGTTTTTTGTAAGCTAATTGCCACCAAGGTCACAACAGCCAAAAGAATAATCAGCAAGATATTTAACATAATTTAATAGTACAACAATGTTGGCTCATAGACAGAAACTAATTAGCTTGGGTAGATAATTCGCTAGCAAGATCATGGCTGTCGGCACCGGGTGTTCCTGTTGCTTTTATATCGTGCACAAACTCAAAGCCGGGGTAGTCGGCCACATCTTCTTGAATTTTACCTAAACAGACACCACCAAAAGTCATCATTCGCTCAATAAATTCTCTAGCATCATCAACACCAAAAAGCACACCGTCACCCCTGTCTGGGTACGAACTACAACTCCAGCTTTTGTATTTCTGCCAATTTTCGTAGCCAGCCTCTGGATCATCCACCGTGGATACTAGAACACCTTGTTGTTTCTGGCCGGCCGCCTCGTACCATTCTTGAGCGGCAGGCGAATAACGCAAGTAGTAGCCACTTTCGGGAGTCACAAAGCTAGGCATTCTATAGGGATCAAGCCTGTTTGGTAATTGCGACGGCCTAAGCACAAAATAGTCTGGCCTATCTAAATCAATATCGTGCGGAACTGCCCGAACAAACTTGCGGAATATATCCGACCCATCACGTTCGGTAAATACAAGCTGGAGCACTTTGCCTCCGCCTTCACGAATTCGATCCTTTAAAAATGCAAAGGCATCTTCGTAGTTATGAAAACCTATTCTTGGGCTTCGTCTTCCCGTTTCAATTTCGGCTAGTAGGTCGAACCTTTCAAAATCATTTAAAGCAGTGTCGCCCAAAAGTGCGGCTGCGGCTTTGTGGCGAGCGTCCGCATATTCATGTCTTTGAAGTTCTAGAGACCTGGGCGGCTCGCTATCTAGAACTGTGTCAATCTTCTCAGTTAAAGTTAAGCTATCGTTGCCTATAATGCCCTCTAGGAATCGACGACGGGCTGCAAGATATGTCTCGGGCCTGGCCGAAGCCATAAATGCTTGGTCCGAAGGTGGCAACGCAGAGCTACGTACTCGTTCCATTAAGTCTTGTACTTCGGCCATTTACCCTCCTTGTTGGTTGTAATTATTTGCCAGGCAACTATATTTGGCAAGTTTAACGATTATTTTACAACTAGCTTCCTAGACTTATGGGCCGTATATTTGTAAAGTAAGAGAACAAGAAGGAGTGAAGATGGATAAACGGTTTGCGGCAATTTTGATTGGAATAGTTGTAGTTCTGGGTGGAGTGTTTTGGTTTACCCGAGATAAGTCGACTACTAAAGGCTCATCTGGCAACAAGACTGCAGCGCTTAGTAATCATGTAATCGGAGCCAATGCCAAAAAGGTAAACCTCACCGAATATGGCGACTTCCAATGCCCTGCCTGTGGTGTCTACCACCCAGTTGTTAAACAAGTTGTAGAAAAATACAAAAACGATATTGTTTTTCAGTTCCGCAACTTCCCGCTTAGCTCTATCCATCAAAACGCTCGAGCTGCCGCACGTGCTGCCGAAGCCGCCGACAAACAGGGCAAATACTGGGAAATGCACGACCTACTGTACGAACAGCAAAAAAGCTGGGAAACCAGCAGCAACGTGAGCTCGGTATTCGAAGGCTATGCCAACCAAATTGGCCTAAACATCGACACATTCAAAAAAGATTACGCCAGCACCGAAGTAAACGACGTCATCAACGCAGATTATGACGAGGGCCAGAAACTCAACATCACCGGTACGCCAACGTTCTTTTTGCAAGGCAAGAAGATTGAGGATGCACCTCGTGACGTAGACGGCTTTAGCAAGTTGATCGATCAAGCAATCAAAGACGCCAACAAAAACTAGTTAACGACTTACTTTTCTTCGCGCTCAACCAAAATAGTACACTCGGTTACCAGCGCAGCAATGGCGCCAACAGCAGCCAAAGGTGGTGCCAGCACCGCGCCAACTACACCTACAGTCAGCGGTAACTCTACTAGGTTTTTTTGCCTTCTTTATTGCGGATTGTAATTCGACGAATGTTGCCTTCGGCTATGAGTGCTTTGACCTTTATTAGGAGATCTTCGCCATTAACTTTGAATTCTTCTGTATGTTTACTCATCTTTTCCTCCAGGCCGTACAAATAAACTGGTGGCAAACATTATAAAACCAAGCCCCAAGCCAATGAACATACCGGCAGGGATATTATGGACCACAAAGCCAACTCCCATGCCCGTCAGTAGGCCGCCAGGTATAAACAAACCACCTGGATTATCTTTGGACTTACTCATAATTACCTCCTTTGTTATCTACTTATATTATACGCCCGCTACACTAGACAACACCATTGCTAACACCTTCGTGCTACTATAAGCATATGAAAACTCCAAGTACTAAATCCGCAAGAAACCTATGGGCAACATTAGTCGGCGCAGCAAGTGTAGGGATGTTGGCTTCGTTCATACAAACCATCGAACGAATCGACTGGGGCTCAAACCCAAAAGCACCATTGGTATGCGACATAAATAGCGTCTTTAGCTGTAACAGTGTTTTTGGTGCCTGGCAATCACGTGTGTTTGGCTTCCCTAACTCGCTGATGTGTGTCGTGTTCTTTGCCGTACTACTTGGTGTAGGCTTGGCCGGTCTTACTGGTAGTGCACTAAATCGTAAATTAAGGCTGGTTCTACACTTTTTCTCGGTTTTCTTTCTGGGTTTTGGCGCCTGGTACTTACTAGAAAGCGCATACGTAATAAAGGCTCTCTGTATTTTTTGTATCTTCTGTTACGCGGCAGTCATTGCACTCAACTGGGCATGGCTACGAATCAATGCAGCTGATTTACCTATTAAAGCCAGCTACAATAAAGCCCTAATAAAAAGCTTTGATAAAGGTGCTGACAGCTTCTTTTGGCTTCTATGGACATTAACTATCGCAGCACTGCTGTTCTTTAAGTTCGCCTAGGAACTATCTGATTACGAACCGGCTTCGGCTTCCATCTTGGCAAGTCGTGTGTAATAATCGGGGATTTCTTTGAGGTGTGCCCAGGCAATTTTTGCCGTGATAATAGGATCGCTATTTGTGACATTTGTCTCCGGATCATCGGCTCCGTGTTCTAATTCGACAGCCAAACCCATCCGGAATTGCTCTAGATCAAACTTGGTAAAATCAATGCCTACTTGTTCGCCAAGTGCTCGAGCCTCATCTGTTGTGAACTCTTTTTTCATACTTCCTCCTCTACTATTATTATACGCTCAGCAGCAATGCCCTGGCACTCCCACAAACAAAAACGCGGCCCTGTATAGGACCGCTTTAGCATAGAAACAACAGGCTTTAGTACTGCAGATATTGCGCCCAAGATGGTCGCTTGACTTTGACTTCCACTTTATAGCCCCTACTTATTGTTTTTATTTTTATACCCATAACTCCTTTAACCTCACTTTTTACGGCACAAAACAAACCGTCTCAAAATTTGTTTATGCCAATTTGTAAATTTTTGTTTTTCTCTGGCAAACAGACAGATGTCTTTTGCAAAGAATAGAGCCATTTTGCCACAAGCATTAGCATTGTGTCAAGCTCCAGATGTTTGTATACTAAAACAAACGTGTCAACGAAAGGGAAACAAATGGCAAAAGCAAAAACAACCAAGAAATCGAAAAAATCTACTCAGCAAGATTCCGGCACCATTACCGCAGCCGCAGCTTTACTATTCGCCGGTATGGCAGGTGTGGGCTTGGGCTCCCTGCAAACCCAAGGCAATTTAGAGCTGTTCTTGGTAGGATTCGGTGCGGCATTCATCTTTATTGGTGCTGTACTGTTAGGCATGTCAATCAAGAGCAAATAAGGGGCGGACAAACTGCCTATGCATGATAGTATTTTTGCCGAACTAAGCCTAGTCATA
>CAYXYR010000077.1:0-3841 GCA_964469435.1 uncultured Candidatus Saccharibacteria bacterium
AAAGTGGCCGCTCCAGCTTATGCCACAAAGCAAGTGGCAAATTGGCTGCAATAATAAATGTCGCTATACCTAGCAAAACCGACACAACTTGTTTGCCTGCATAGTAGTTTTCGCCAACATGCTTTTGGGCAGCCAAACCTGGACTTATTGAGTAAATAACAATCAAACCTAAACCTAACAAAACTATACTAAGCAATACCAATACATAATCTGGGCGATGTCGACGCTGCTCGCTCGATAACAAGTTAGGTCGGCGCACACCCGGCCTCATCGTCCGCCCCACAGTGCCAATCTAATTTTTCTTTGTTTGTTGATGCTCATGCTTATCTTCATTATACGTTTTTACATCTTTGGCGTCACACCAAAGTTGTTAATTAGCATGTTAGCAAGCGATCCGAATATTGGCGCGGCCGCTTTGGCGCCAGCATAACCAGCTATTTTTGGCTCGTTAACCCGCACCACAATTACGTATTGCGGACTGTTGCCACCTACAAAGCCCATGTATGTTCCGTTATCTTTATCGGTGTAGTAACCGCCGCCAGGTTTGGTTATCTGGGCTGTGCCCGTTTTGCCGCCCATACTATAGTTGGCAGACGGTTTAGCCATGCCATATACGTAGTAATTTTTCGACAAAGTGTATTCCATGAGCGAACGTATGTCGTTACTTACCTGACCCGAAATGACATTCTTGCGAATAACTTCTGGTTGCTTTTTCTGAAGCGCTCCCGAATCATCAGACTGTTGATCGACCAATGTTGGCCGATAGTAAACTCCCCCGTTTATAGCACTCGACAACGCGGCGCCAAGTTGAATTGGCGTGGCTGTCATGCCTTGCCCAAAAGATGTATTGGCATACTGAATATTCAACCCATAGCCATCGTTTGGGTCTGGAATTGAGCCATCGGCCTCATAGCCCTGCTCTATACCAGTTGCTTTGCCAAAATGATAATGATTAGTCATGTAGTCATGCCAGGTATTCCGAGCTTTTTGGTTTATCTGGCCACCACCCATTTGCATTAACAGCCAAGTAGCGCCAGTGTTGAGAGACATTTGTAATATATCGGCCACAGTGCGCGTGCCCGCCCCACCGTCTTCCTCGATATTAGTTACTTTGGCATCATCGATCTTGAAAAAGCTAGGATCGTAGTAGCTGGTATCTTTTTTTACTACGCCCAAATCCATCGCAGCAGCGGCAGTTAGCGGTTTCATGACCGACCCAACCTCTAATGGCGAGCTAACTGTGGCATTGTTAAACACATTGCCGTCTTCTACCTTATAGAACTCGGCCGGGTTGTAGGTTGGGAAATTGGCCATAGCCTTGATGGCACCGGTGTTTGGGTCCATAATGAGCGCTCCGCCAGATTTTGAACCAGCGTGCTCTACGCCAGCTTTCAAGATATCTTCTAGTTGTCTCTGCATGGCGACATCAACAGTCAGGACAACTTTTTGGCCGGGTTTAGGCTCATCAACCACGTTGTCTTTATTAGCAACCAGCGGCACACCCTGAGCATCGGTAATAGCCCGCAAATGGCCTGCATTGCCCCTTAGGGGTTTGTTGAGGGCTTGTTCTATGCCATATTTGCCCGTTCCTTCGTCATCCACAAATCCTAGTAATTGTGCAGCCAAATCACCTTGCGGGTAAGTGCGTACCGATTCCTCCCTGGTGCCCAGGCCTTTAAAATCCAGATTATCTAGCTGCTCTTTCTTATCTTTGGTTAATTTCTTGGCCAAAACCGCATAGCGAGAGTTAGTTCTCATGCTCTTTTCGTATTTTGATGAGTCGCCACCAATAATCCCCTGCACTGCTTGGGCAACTTTTGGTGCATCTTTAATAAATTTTGGATCAGCAAACAGAGTATAACGTTTTTCGTTTAGTACTAATGGGACTGTATCAGCACCATCATGTGCTTCAATAATGCCCCGCTCGGCTGGTATCTCGTATTCTTTGAGCTGGCCACGCAAGGCTGCCTTTTTGTAATAATCGTGACGAATTATCTGTAAGTAAAATAGCCGTACACCAAACACTGCCACTACTAAACACAACAACGCGTACCAGATCTGTACGCGCTGCACTACCGTGCTAGATTTGGTAGTTTGGCGTGGCTGCATAAATTCCTAAATTAGTTTGTAATTGTGGCGGCTGGTGTAACCGATACCATGTTTTTGGCAACGTCACTGTTCTTTACACGGTCCAAGGCCTGCAAGCGGGCCGAAGCAACCTCGAGTTCACTGTGTTCCTGCTGGAGTTCGGTTTGATGCTTGTTAAGAGTGTTAATCTTGTAGCCATAAGCATTGGTCTTGGTAACCTGTGTTAAATATAGCAGACCCAAAATACAAGCCAATACAATCAGGATGATAGTGTTGCTAAAAGGTCCTATCGTGCGTTCGGTAGCACGAAAACTAGTGGTATTTTGATCGCGGCCAGCAAATCGCTGACGGCTCATAGCGAGCGAGCTAGAATATGTCATAACTGTTTCTTTTTGTGTTTATTTTGTTTTTTTGGTGGCGGCTGCTATTTTTGCAGCCGCCTTTTTTCCGTTTGCTTAAAGTACTTTTACTCGTACTTTGTAAGCTCGGGAGGTGCTTTTTACCTGGATTGGCATTAAAGCCCCCTTCCTTTTGTTTTTATTTTTTCACTGCGACCCTTAGCTTAGCGCTTCGGGCACGCGGATTGGAAATAACTTCGTGAGTGGTTGCAGTTACCGGACGTTTGGTCAGAAGTGTCAGTTCGGCATCGTATCGGTTGCCAGCGTAATGCGCTAGCAGCTGCTTAGCAATCCGGTCTTCTAGGCTATGGAAGCTAATGATAGCTAACCGGCCGCCCGGCTTGAGCATGCGTACCCATAACGGTATTGCCAGCTCGAGCAATCGAAGCTCATCGTTCACCGCTATCCTTAACGCCTGAAACGTTCGGGTAGCTGGGTGTGTACGTCTTTTGCCGCGCCACTGTCCTGCAACAATGTCTGCGAGCTGTCCGGTGGTACGTATAGGGCGATTATCTACTATAGCCTGGGCTATTCGCCTGGCTTTTGGTTCTTCGCCGTAATCTTTCAGAATAGATGTTAACTCTTCCACGCTTAGTTCATTCACTAAGGTTTCGGCGCTAACCGTTTGTCGCTGATCCATTCTCATGTCCAACGGTCCATCCTGATTGATCGCAAACCCTCGGCTCGCAATATTAAGGTGCGGGGATGATACGCCCAAATCGGCCAGTATCATATCGTAGTGTCGACCCTGCTCGGTCAGTGTTTGACTGGCCGACAGAAAATCCAGATGAAGGATTTCGACGTTTGGGTCTGTAAATCGCTGCTTCAAATGGTCTACTGCCATTTGGTCGCGATCTACCAACGTCGCCGTCCAACCGTTCGTATGTGCTCGTACGCTCATGGCGTGACCACCATACCCGGCCGTTAGGTCCAGATACGTCTGCCCTGGTGCTGGTTTGAGATATTCGATAACCTCATTCAGTAACACGGGCTGATGCATTGTTTGATTGTTTTGGTGCATGCTTTTTGTTTTCGTATCTAGAACCTTCATTCTAGATAGTTTTTTTGTTTTTTGCAAGATCACCTAATCAGCAGTCAACTTTTTGTTTTTTTGGAGTGTTTTTGTTTTTGTTGTCGCGTTAGAAACTTATGAAGGTAGTTGTTATGTGTAGGTTGCCCTATATAACGCTACTTTCGTTTTTAACGTTTGAGAGACTTATGTGTGAGGTGGAGTTTTGGGAGGTGTTTTTGATATAAGGTACTAGGGGTTTTAAGTGTTTACCCTCGACCACTTGTTGACTGCCGAATAGCTAACCTTGAATCATGAGATACCCGTTCCGAGTTTCGCGTCGCAT
>CAYXYR010000078.1:0-3837 GCA_964469435.1 uncultured Candidatus Saccharibacteria bacterium
AAACTTGAGCTTGGGTCTTGATTTGGTCGAGGGCATTATTAAATCCACTAGCGGGTAACGACGAGCCGGCCACTCTACTCAGCCGAAGGTTGTCTACTGTTTTGCCAACTACTTGAGCCTTATAGGGTGAGTTTAATGCGGCTTGATGCTCTTGCGCATCACGATCCATAGGTGTCGAAGTCGCCGATGTACTTGTTACAAGCCCGTTTTGTAGCGTAACAGTAATGGTAATGCTTTCATCACCGCCAGGGGTATTATAAGAACCTTCAGCCGTGTAAGTACCGTCTCTGTAGCTAGCCGCACCGGTTGTGACTGCTGGTGCCGTCGTATCAACGTTGTTCGAAGAGCTATCCGCCGAAGTGACTGTCGACACCTTATCTTGTTGCTTTTTAGAAAGCGCAATTGTTCCGACAATCGCCACAACTACGATCATCACAGCTAGGAAGGCGACGAGTTTCTTGCTTTTGTCTGTTTGCATAGAACCCTCATTTACATTACTTACCATTATACTCCGCTTACTGAGAGCGGCCTGTGAATTGTAAAAAGAAGCGTTTTAGGGTAAAATCTCTCTGTTAATCACGCTATATTGGGACGTGGCCAAGTGGTAAGGCACCGGGTTTTGGTCCCGGCATTCGGGGGTTCGAATCCCTCCGTCCCAGCCAGCAAAGAAGCATCGGCTTTAGTCGGTGCTTTTTTGCTGCCGGAGTGGGCTCGAACACCCGAGTGAGCATTCGGGGTGAGGACAGCACGCCGGCTGTCTGCAAGGAGATCTTCCGATGCCAGCTGTGCTGGCAATCGTGAAATTTCGGGCCTGCCAAAGGTAGGTCGAATCCCTCCGTCCCAGCCAAGACAGCTGAAATAAAATCCAGCAAGCACTCCTGCTGCTGGATTTTTGATATAATCTAATTATTGGTAAAACCAGTAAAGAGGAAATATCCTATGTCTCAAGGAATAAATATTTCGCTGGTACATGCAACGGAGACTCACTATTAACAAAATAAGGAGTCGACACTATGTCAAAGATGCTAAAAGAAGAGCAAACGGACTGGTATGAACGAACCCATAAGCATTGGCGTGCGTGGGGTTCGTGGTTCAGTTGGGGATCTCCCGTTGGCCTGGGGCTGTTCCTGCTTGCCGTAGCAGGCACAGTCTGGATACTAGCTCAAATCTAGTATCGCAAAGACCAAAAAGAGTATCCGATTGCGGATACTCTTTTTATGTTGTTTTAACGGGGCCAGTTGATAGCACCGCGAGGATACTGACTTGCCGAAACTCCAATGGCTGCGGCCACATCGGCCGGCAGGACCATACCTTTATTTATGTAGGCCTGGCTATCTGTCTTGAGTCGAAAATCAGTCGTGGCGCGGTTTATGAATGGATCGCTGGTGCCAACCACATCAATCGTGTTCTGCTCCCAGTTTTGACCAGAAACAGATCGCAAATCAGCACTGCTCTGAATATTACCATTGGTGCCCCATGCATAGAGGGGCTGCCCAGAAACACGGTAAAATATGTTATTATTCAGCACCGCGAAGTAGTCTGGAGAAGTTGTATTTGGGGCACGCGGTATACCATTATTGGCAAAGTTGAGGAGCCGAGCGCCCGAGGTTGGCTGTGAAACAATCAAGTTGTTAGCGAACTCTGTCGCATTAGTGTTTGGCCCAACCCGCACCGCATAACCGACACCCAAGGAAGCATGTGCAGCTTGCATGGCAGCAACAGTGTAGGGCCAGGTCTCTCCCTTATCTGGCGCCGGCCGGTCATCATCCATTATCCAGACGGCCTGCACGTTACTGCCCACTTTATTGACGATAGTATTGTTGTAAATCTTGGTACTGGCCGAAAGGACTACTATGCCGGTCCAATTATTGTGATATACCAGATTACTGGCGATAATACCTTTACTGGAAATCTCGTAAAAGATGCCGTGTCCACCGTTGTTTCGCACGATATTATTGACCATCTTGCCATCAGAGCAGTCGATATCACACCACATGCCATGGGCGGTGCCATTATTGTCCTCGAACAAGCTATTCTTGATGGTATAGCCCACCATATTGTTGAGCTTGATCCCGGCTGCTGCACAGGAGGCGCTACAAGCTGAGTCCATTAGGCCACGGTTGTTGGAAGCAAAGGCCGAGGCATCGATAGTAATATCATTGCGCCAGGTTTGCGGCTGAGCCTTCCCGGCGAAACCATTCGTCCCCATACCACTAAAGTAATTGCGAGCAAACACCGACCGTCGAATGGTAGTCGCTTGTTTTGCATCGTTCAAACTCAGGGTCCCTCCCGCATTTTCAGAGAAAACACTATTCTCGACTACTAACGAGCCTTTGGTGGCATTATCACTGCCAAGTCCCGCATATATAACTGAGTCAAGGTTACTTGAAGCAAACCGCTTTACGCCAATACCTTTCCACTGGAAGTTGTTGGCACCGGCAAATATGAGAAGCGCGTGTCGTTTGGCGAGCTCGATAGTGTTAGCTGCTGGGTCTTTATTGACGTATATAACTTCGTTATCCCAGTCATAGTAAAAACTATTGCCATTAGTGGATAGCTCCGCCAGGCTCTTGCGCTGGGTCAGCTCCTGATCGCCGATGAAGGCCATTTGCGGATCACCATCAACCTCGACTGGCCGGTCTGACCGTGTCCAAAGGTTGTCAGGCCAGACGCATATTTCGTTTTCAGAGCCTTCGGCCAACCCTGACTGTGGACCGATTGCTTCGCCCCGCCGCGTACCGCTTGTAACCGGCGAAACCATGGCCCCATCAAGTCGCTTGGCTTTTTGTCGATAGCCAACAGCCCCACCATCAAAATGACTTTTGCAAAAGTTCGGTGTCGACCAGCTTCGCTTCCAGACACCACTACCTGCCGATGACCACCCATCCGTAACTGGATCAGTTCCGACAAACCACGGGTTCTCCTGTCGATAAGCCTGGAATGAGACCTCAGCCGACACAAAGCCTGCCGTATTACCACCGTCAGTGGTATACCAGCTTCGATAGGTTCCGCCACGAAAGACCACCGTTCCGCCGGTGGCCTTCACCTTGCCATAAGCTGCCCCCAGTGTTTCAACGGGCGTACTAAGTGTCAAGCCATCATTAGCATCATTACCATCAACCGAGTTACTGGTTTTATCTACACCTTTGGGCGATACATATATGACTTTACCGGTGGTGGGTACAGCGTAATCATGGGCCGGGATTGTTTTGCCGGTTGCGTCCAACGACAGAACACTACTTGGATCGGCACAACCAAACTTAATTGCGCTATTTTTTACTGCCAAAGCATCATTAAATCGAGTCGCGCAGCCAGATAGTGTGGTAGCGACATCATCAAAATCCAGAGAAACGGTCGGTGTAGCTGCTCGAGAAAATGCCAGTACACCGGCGCCAACGAGCGCTACAGCAATGACAGTAAATAGTCTTTGGTTCCGTTTAAGGCGGTCCATGTCTGAGATTCAGTATAGCAGTTGTACCACTTTAAGCACTACCTTATAAGTCGTCCACTGCAGAATTACTGCATGCTGGCACGTTTGCGCTTGTTCGGGTCGAGTTCTTTTTTACGAAGTCGCAAGTTCTCGGGAGTAACTTCGAGTAGCTCATCGTTTTCAATAAAGTCGAGACATTCTTCGAGGCTAAAAATAGTTGGGGGCGTTAGCTGAACCGTTCCATCACTGCTGCTACTACGCATGTTGGTGAGGTGCTTGGCCTTACAGACATTAAGCTCCATGTCTTCTTGTCGTTTGTTAAGCCCAATAATTTGACCGGCGTAGACTTTTTCGGCGGGACCCACAAAGATCGTACCGCGAGATTCAGCAGTCTGTAATGCGTAAGG
>CAYXYR010000079.1:0-3173 GCA_964469435.1 uncultured Candidatus Saccharibacteria bacterium
CTAGTTCGCTAAGACCTTACTAAAAATCTTATATTCGCTGACCTGCACATCACTCTCCCCTGTCAAATACTGATAAAAAACACCTATTTGACGTAAACCTTTTCTTCGATTCTAACATCTATATACTCAGATGGCTTTTTACCTTCGGCTTCAAGCCGTTTTTTGACCGCCAAAAACTGTCCAGCGGCTACACGCGGGTCAGTCATAACACTAGCTTTAAGGTAATACGATGCATCTTTTAGACGAACCTGTAGTTCACTAGCCTTGGCTGGTAGGCTAATCTCGGATGGAGCCAAACCAGTTTGCACCAATTGATTAATGAATGTTGTAATAAATGTAACACTCTCCTTTGGTAAGGCTCCCTTCCCTACGTCTAAAGGCAAGTTTGATTGATCCTTTACCTCAAACAGCCTTGTCTGGGCAATATTAGATGCATCCGTCTGCTTTATTAATGCTTTCCCACCAGCGTCTAATAAGTACGTCTGTCCTTGGCTACTAATCCTCAGAACAGGCTGCGAGGCAACTACTTCAACCACGGGCCGTCTGCCCATCAATGGTAGAGTAATCGCCACGTCTGATAATTCTGGGAAGCGTTGTTTCATCTCTCTAGAAAATCCAGTACTATCTATGGTTATTTTAGACTTATCGGCTATGTTGCGCTTTAAGATATCCTGTGAGGCAGCGACATAGTCTTGTTTGGCCCTAAGCAAGTTGGCGCCGTCACTCTGCCCTAGCAAAACAAGTCGCGGGTTTGGTGAAATAGTCGATAAATAACCAACACTCAATAGTACGGCAAGCATAGCCACAACGCTGGGTAGGTGACGCCAGCGCAACTGCTTTATAGTTTGACTGGATTTACGCAAACCATCCAGCCTGTTTTGCTTAGCAACTGCCTGTTTTTGCTCGCCAGATCTGCCCGGACGTGCGTGATAAGAAAAAACCACGTTGTTATTACGGCTAGTTACATCTGATGATATGCGTGGCTGACGCAGAGCTTCTTTTCCACCTACTCTTTTGCCAAATTTCACTAAGATTTCCCCTGATTATCACCAGTCGCCACATTAATAAGCATATTAGCTATCTGTAAAGCTGCATCGGTTTTAACAGTTTTGTTAAGAGCCTCGCCTAGTGCTTGACGCTTAGCCTTAGAATCAAGCAGATCAATAATCGATTCGGCCAATACGGCACCATCTTTGGTTATTTCGTCTTCTTCAACCAATACTATTGCCTCTTGATGAACTAATGCTTGAGCATTTTTGGTCTGATGCCCACCAGTCAGCTGCGGGTTAGGTACAACCACACAGGCCTTCTGCTGCATCGCAAAATCTGCCAGACTATTTGCCCCTGCCCTAGTAACAACAACGTCTGCCACTGCACTGTACCTATACAGATCTGGCAAAAACTCATAGACATGGATCTGACCTTCGGTAACTTGGAGCCTAAGGTTCTGGCGATACAGCTCCTTGAGCTCGTCGGCTTTACCCGGCCCCGCTATATGAACAACTTGTAGATTAGCAGTGTGTGCCAACAGCAATGGCATGGCATGGACAATTGCATGATTGAGTCTCAGGGCACCCAGCCCCCCTCCTGTAACCAACAGAACTGGCGCATCGGTTAAACCAAGCTTAATCTTTGAATTGGTTACCTGACTGGCCGGTAACGGCATAAAGTTAGTGTTTACAGGCACGCCAACGTGTTTAGTTTTGGCGGCCGAGTATTTGTACTGGCTTACTGGCATAGCCACTGCATGGAGCGATGCCCAACGCGCTACAATCCGATTTGCCAAACCTGGCACAGCATCCGAATCATGCGTAACGTAAGGTATGTGTTTTACAGCGGCAGCTAGACCAACTGGTACACCTACAAAGCCGCCCTTTATAAAAACTGCCGACGGACGGTGGCGGCCCAGTATAATTAAGCTCTGGAAAAAGCCAATTACAAAATACAATAAATCACGTAGGTTCTTTAACTGAGTTGGTATGTCTAGCAACTGGCGAATACCACCCCCATGATAACGACGAAACTTTCCTGCTCGTACCGATATCACCCGGTCTATTGATGTATGGTTAGCTGGAACATTCGCTAGCTTATCACCCTTGGCAATAACAAATACTAGCTCAATACTAGGATCCTGCCGTTTTAACTCATCAGCGACGCTTAGAATCGGGGTGATATGCCCCCCGGATCCGCCGCCGACCAGAAATATCTTCATTAGTCCTGCCCTCACTTATTGGGTCGTTAGTAATAACGTTATAGGTAGTATACCGCGAAACCTGAAACACTATACCAAGTGCACCGCAAATAAATATCAGACTAGTACCGCCAGAACTAATGAACGGCAAAGTAATGCCTTTGAGCGGCAGCAATCCGAGCATAGCACCAATGTTAATAAAAGCTTGCGTGCTTAACCAAGCCAATACGCCGACTACCAATAGGCGGTTATAGTCTTCTGGCGTCCGCTCAATTATGTTCTTTAGACGACTAAAGAAAAGTCCAAACACACCAATCAATAGAATCGAGCCAATAAAGCCAAATTTTTCGGCGTAGATAGCAAAAATTGAGTCGTTCGCTGCCTCTGGCAAGTAACCGTAGGCTTGCACGCTACGACCAAGCCCCAGGCCGACAATACCACCCGAACCAACTGCAATTAATGCCTGACAGGCCTGATAACCAGTAGTCTGGCAATCCCGTGACGGGTTGATAAATGTTGCAAATCGATCACGCCGATATGCCGTAGAGCTAATTAGCAAAATTGTTCCAATCAAAACTATGCCCCCAACCATGGCTAAACGCCGCAGCGGGAAGCCAGCCACAAACAGCATAGCTGCAATCATGATCACCATAACACCGGTGCTCCCTAAATCACTCTGAATCTTAGCCACTACTACAGCAATTATCGCCAGTGCAATTAGCAAAGGCTTAAGCGTTTGTTGCTGATCTGTTAGGGTTCGATTACGAATGCGTTCTGCCAAAAATCCGGCCAGCCAAACCAGTAATGCGAATTTGATTAGCTCGGCTGCCTGAAACGACAAACCTCCAATCTGTATCCATCGATAGGCGCCATTAACACGCTCTCCAAATAAACGCACCATAACAGCGGCTGCCCCGGCAGTATATAAAAGTGGCCGCTCCAGCTTATGCCACAAAGCAAGTGGCAAATTGGCTGCAATAAT
>CAYXYR010000080.1:0-3158 GCA_964469435.1 uncultured Candidatus Saccharibacteria bacterium
GAAGCGTATCATTAACGAGCCAACTGCTGCTGCACTGGCCTATGGATTAGATAAAGGCAGTAAATCAGACGAAAAAATCGCCGTGTTCGACCTCGGTGGCGGTACATTCGACGTGTCGATTCTAGAACTCGGTGATGGTGTATTCGAAGTAAAAAGTACCAATGGCGATACTCACCTTGGTGGTGCCGACTTCGACAGAGCGATTGTGAACTACTTTGTTGATGAATTCAAAAAAGAGCAGGGAATCGACCTCACCGACGACAAAGCCGCTATGCAGCGATTGCGCGACGAAGCCGAAAAAGCCAAGATCGAGCTTTCTACAACCAACGAAGTAGATATTAACCTGCCGTTCCTAACAGCCGATGCAGATGGTCCAAAGCACTTCGAACACAAACTGTCCCGGGCCAAACTAGAGAGCTTGGTAGCTGATCTTGTAGATAAGACAGCCAGCCCTTGCGAGAAAGCTCTAAAAGATGCCGGTCTAAAAGCTAGCGACATCGACGCAGTAGTGTTGGTAGGTGGCATGACCCGTATGCCAGCAGTTCAGGAAAAGGTCAAAAAAATCTTTGGCAAAGATCCTATGCAGGGCGTGAATCCAGACGAAGTCGTAGCCATTGGTGCTGCTATTCAGGGTGGTGTGCTGCAAGGTGACGTCAAAGATGTATTGTTGCTAGACGTGACACCTTTGAGCCTTGGTATCGAAACCTTGGGTGGAGTAGCCACTAAGCTTATTGAGCGGAACACGACAATCCCAACCAGCAAGAGTGAAACTTTTAGTACGGCTGCCGACAACCAAAACCAGGTAGAAATCCATGTAGTTCAGGGAGAGCGCGAGTTTGTAACCGACAATAAGAGCCTAGGCCGGTTTGTACTAGACGGCATTCCTGCTGCGCCACGTGGTGTGCCACAGATCGAAGTTACCTTTAACTTGGATGCTAACGGTATCCTGAACGTGACCGCCAAAGATAAAGGTTCTGGTAAAGAGCAGAGCATCACAATTCAGAACAGTGGCAACCTCGATAAAACCGAAGTCGAAAAAATGGCTAAAGAAGCCGAAGCTCATGCCGAAGAAGATAAGAAAAAGCGTGAGAGCATCGACGCCAAAAACCAGCTCGACAGTGCTATTTATCAAGCCGAAAAGATGAAGTCCGACAACAAAGACAAAATTAGCGAGGACGATGTCAAAAAGATTGACGAAGCGGTAGAGGCTGCTAAAAAAGTAGCCACCGACGAAAAAGCCGACAAAGAAGCAATAGAAAAGGCCGCCAAGGACCTAACTGACGCTATCATGCCAATTGGTGCCAAGATGTACGAAGAGGCCGCTAAAGAAGAAAAACCAAGCGAAGATAGCCAAGACGAAAAGTCAGACAAAGACGAACCAGTTGAAGGCGAAGTAGTCGAAGACGACAAAAAAGATAAATAGCTAGTCTTAGTTAAGATTTTATACCCCTGGTCAAAATTGTTCACCAGGGGTATACTCTTTGGCATCATGGAACGTGAGCCACAATCGCCAGAACAAAGGCACAAGGCAATGGTTCAGGCATATGCAATATCTTTTTATGAATTTATGGACCAGTTTCCAAGAGTGATTAATAAAAGCTGGGGTGAATTTGGTCAGTATGTAGAATGGTTTTCTAGTGACTCTTTGGTACAAGTCCACGAGATCGAGGGAGATTATTCCGTATTTGTTAACTCTGGCAGCGTGGAGGTTGTAAGCTACGAGATAACCAGAGGATATGCAGAGTACGCGGAGGCTTTAATTATCGATACTGAAGAGCATTGTAGACCAGCATGCTGGCCGATGACGGTAGATGACTGGCAGAATTTGCATAGTCATATTGAGCAATACGATGCCTGGGCGCAAAGCTGGCCGCCACAACAACTGACAGATTAATAGGACGGTCTGTTATTAGTTTGCTATGCAGTTTACAATATAAGCATGGTGAATAAACGACAAACGACAAAACCTTCAAAAAATAATCAGAAATCAAAGGGCTTAGATATCCAAAGGTGGTACCCGTGGATTTTGGCGACCGCCGCTTTTATTGGTTTTTTCGCTTCGTTTACACTGACTGTAGAGAAGTTTGCTATTCTTAAAAACCCCAACCATCGTCTTAGCTGCAGTATTAACCCGCTACTATCTTGCGGTCCAATTATTACAAGTCCCGAGGCCAGTGCCTTTGGCTTTCCTAACCCGATTATCGGCCTATTCGCGTTTAGTGTACTTTTTTCGGTAGCCATGGCCATGTTTGGTGGTGCGGTGGTTGATGCAGGCAAACGCTGGTACTGGCGTCTTTACATTGTTGGTCACTTATTCGGTGTTGGCTTCATTGCTTGGCTAATGAGCGAAGCATTTTATGATCTTAAGGCGCTATGTATTTACTGCATGATCGCTTGGGCTATGACGATAATCTTGAATTGGTATGGGTTTCTCTGGATGACTTCTACTGGTCGATTAAAGATCGGCCCAAAACTTACCAAGTTCCGCGATTGGGGTTTGCGCAACCATTGGGGTTTTGTACTACTATGCTATTTAGCGGTATTCGGGCTAATATTCTTTGCTTTCCGCGCCTATTTTGAATCAGTCTGGTTCTGATAACTCTGGCACTCTAATGCCTTAAGTGCTAAAATATTTATCATGTGGCATCAGTTTTTGATTGTAGCGGGCATTCATCTGCTTGCGGTTATGAGCCCTGGCCCTGACTTCGCTATGGTTATGCGCAATTCGTTGATCTATTCGCGACGTACTGGTGTTTTGGCGGCGGCTGGTTTAGCTTGTGGTATTGCTCTGCACGTAACTTACTCACTTCTTGGTATTGGGCTGGTTATTTCTCGATCAATTTTGCTGTTCAATGCCATTAAATGGATTGGTGCTTTTTACCTAATTTTTATTGGGGTTAAATCATTATTTACGAAAGTCCCGAAAAATATGGAAAGTACCATCAAGGTAGAGAAAAAGGATCTCTCAACCTTTCAGGCCGTTCGCATGGGCTTTCTGACTAATGCGCTTAATCCCAAGGCAACTTTATTTTTCTTGGCGTTGTTCACAACTATTATTAGTCGAACCACACCTTTGGGCTACAAAATGTTGTATGGACTGGAAATGGTTATAGCTACATTCGCATGGTTTACATTTGTGGCATTGATATTGTCACACA
>CAYXYR010000081.1:0-3026 GCA_964469435.1 uncultured Candidatus Saccharibacteria bacterium
CCGGCAATCGCCTTAGCGATCATTGACATACTTCTGCGGATAGTTGGGCTGGTTACAGTAGGCTATGTTATCTATGGCGGTTTCCGCTATATGACTAGTCAAGGCGAACCTGATGCCACAAAAAAAGCTCAAGCTACTGTAGTAAATGCTCTAATTGGCATGGCTATAGCCATATTTGCAACAGCAATCGTTAACTTTATTGGGAGCAGACTGTGATAATTCGCAATGTTTTTGGTGCGGTAGACATAAATGATGTGAATATACCCAAAGGGACCTATAACGGAAGCAATATCCAAGATGTTTTATCGATTGTATTTGGAATAGCTGGCGGGGTAGCTTTGATATTTGTGATCATTGGCGGCATCAAGTTTATGACTAGCCAGGGAGACCCTGGTGCACTAGCCAAAGCACGAAATACTATTATCTACGCTCTAATTGGTTTGGTGGTTTGTATAGCTGCCTTCTCTATTGTTAACTTTGTGTCAGGAAAACTATGAGGTTAATAAAAGTATTATTAATGATAACAGTATTCGGCCTGGCTTTCTTCGGCTTGTCTTCTGGTGTGAAAGCTGCCGGCTCCTTCAATCCAACACAACAAGCCTGCGCTGATAATCCCGACGCGGCAGCATGTCAGTCTACGGGCGGCAACCCTATCTACGGCGGTTCGGACAGTATTGTTAATAAGGTTGCGAATATTTTGGCTATTGCTAGCGGTTTTATAGCTGTAGCAATGATAGTCTGGGGCGGATTGCAAATGGTACTTTCTGGTGGAGAAAGCTCCAAGGTTGCCAATGGACGTAACACTGTTATCTACGCAAGCATTGGTATCGTCGTAATTGTTTTAGCACGCGTTATAATCGCATTTGTGGTAAATAAGCTTTAAAATAGCAATATGAGATTTTTTAAAACACTAATTAGTTCGGTATTAATTTTTAACATTTTCGCAGTTACTATAGCGCCCGTCATAGTTTCTGCAGCGACTCCAAAAGACGCAGTTTGTGAAGGAGTTGGTTTAGGTTCTGGAGGCACGGGGTGTGGCACTCCTGCTGGCTCTCCAGATGTTAATGCCACTATAAAAACAGGGCTGCAAATATTTGCAGCCATCGTCGGAATTATCGCTGTAGTGATGATAATTGTCGGCGGGCTACGCTACATGATGTCAGGTGGTGACAGTGGCAAGACGGCTGCAGCGCAAAACACCGTCCTATACGCTGCTATAGGCCTAGTTGTAGCGGCAATGGCTCAAGTTATTGCTCAATTTGTGCTGAAACGGGCAGTCAAATAAATTTGCTTAGCTTGAAACACGATTAAGGTTTATGGTATAAATCAGATAAGCAATAAAGAAAGGCAAAAAAGTGATCAATAAACTAAAAAACATGTTAGTAACAGCTCTAGCAATAACTTCGCTGGTAGCTCCACTCGCAGTTCCAGCGGTTGTTCATGCAGACGACTTAAAAGGCTCATTGAACTGTGGTACACAACTAGATTTAAACGGGACAGCATGTGCACCCGATCCAGGTAGTGATACCAAAGTAAACGACACTGTTAAGCTTGGTCTAAACCTGTTTAGTGCCATCGTCGGTATTATCTCGGTAGTTATGATAATCGTCGGCGGTATTCGTTACATTACATCTGGTGGTGATAGCGGTAAAGTATCTGCTGCGCAAAACACCGTGCTATACGCCGTTATCGGCTTGGTAGTGGTGGCCTTAGCTCAGATTATCGTCCAGTTTGTGCTCAAGAAGTTTACAAGTTAAATAGCAATACTTTACAAAAAAGGCGCTCCGAGGAGCGCCTTTTTATTTTGCCCATCCGCTATACCTTTAATAATGCTGTGATAAACAATAACCACCCTTTTAGGGAGTGGTTATTACGCCAATAAAACCAGTTGGTTTATAGGACTTGGATCTTCTTTACAGCGTCTTGCTTGAGCTTGGTAAAGCTGATGGTTAGTACGCCGTCTTTTAGGACTGCCTCAATTTCATCTTCCTTCACTGGTACTGGCAATGTGATGCTACGGCTAAACTCGCCCCAGTAGCATTCTTGAACGAAATAGTTCTCTACATCGTCTTCATTGCCGGCAGACAATGTGCCACGAATACTAAGTGTGTTATCGGCAATGCTAACATCTAGCTCTTGTTTGTTTACACCAGCAGTGCGTGCTTTTACCACTAGTTTTTCCTTGGTCTCATAAACATCTACTGCTAATTGACCCGGAACAGCCTCTTCTTCGTCCCACTCATCAGCGGGTTCGGCTGGTGTAGCAGCCGCTTGGGGTGATGATGGTTCGTCCATAGGAACATCATCTTCACCCAAAAACGCAGCCGTTAGCTCGTCTTCCATCAGCAAATCATCTTCGCGAGATCGTCGCGCCATAAGTTGTTACCCTCCACGTACGTTAGCTATTTGGTACCTTGCGTTTTTGTATTAAAGACAGTATAACGTGACTAACGGTGGGCGGCAACTTGGTACGGGATATTTACAACATTACTATTACAACAATGCCTATTTTAGAAAGAATACTATCGATTATCGCCCCGCACGACTGTCTGGGGTGTGGTATTGAAGGCGCTTTGCTATGCAAGACTTGTATACAATCTGATCTTAACCCTATACCCGAGCGCTGTTATCTTTGCCATAGATTGTCGGCTGGCTGCAGAACTTGCCGTTCATGTCGCCAAAAGAGTGCCTTGCAGTTTGTTTATGTTCGTACATCTTACGATAGCTTGGCAAAGGAGTTGGTTGCAGCACTTAAGTTTGAGCGAGCCTATGCCGCAGGTGAAATTATTGCTGGTTGCATGGCTGAAGCGTTGCTTATAGAGGCGAACTATTTATTGGTACCCGTGCCAACTGCTTCGTCTCGTCGCCGTCAGCGCGGATATGATCAGGCTGAATTGATTACTAAATATTTGGCACGCCAAACCCAGTTATCCACAAGAACGGTTTTGATCAGGCATGGATCCTCCAGGCAGTTAGGCACCAAACGAACCGAGCGGTTATCGCAAATACAGGGAGCATTTTCGGTA
>CAYXYR010000082.1:0-2752 GCA_964469435.1 uncultured Candidatus Saccharibacteria bacterium
GCGGTTTATCGCCTTCTATGCCAAGTAGCTGCCGGTATGTAGTATCCAGATCTGGATCTAGTAATAGGTTTTTACCCCACAATTTTTCTAGCTCGTTTCTGTCAATAAAAGGCGTCAGTGCCAAAAATACGAAGGCACATTTACTGCATTCGCCACACCAAAACAAATGATTTTGATCGTGAGTAAAGGCTCGATTGCAAGAACTAAAAACGTCTTTGTATTTATCAAAACCAACTTGGGCAAATAATTTGGCAATGTGTAGTTCGCTGAGTGGCCTAAGAAACGAGAAATATCCAGCCACATCGCTAAATGTCTGCGAAAGGTTGGCCTGGTAGTCTTTTTCAAACTCCAGAGACTTAGAATACTGATGATTAATTGCAACGCCTTGGTATGTTAGGTTGGGCTCGTTGGCAGAATTCTCGTTAGAAACTACGTGATATTTGTAACCAGTCAGCAGAGCAACGATAGTGCCTACACAGGCGAGTATAGCCGATATAGGCACATGGCCGTTTAGTGCGTCTTGCGCATTCAGCACTGAAATTTGTGGATCCCACTCGCGTTCTACATAAAAATGCTGCAAACCAATCTTGTCTATTAAGGGCTCTAACTGGCTTCGGTGATTTAAGCTCCAAGTAGCAACCTTGGGCTGGTCTCGCAGTATCTCTATGCTTACAAGTGAATCTTTGCCGCCACCGACACCAATTAGCAAGCCTTCATTTGGCGTATAGCCTAGTAGCTTAGCCGAATTGGTCGATGCTGGAAAATTAATTGTTGTTTTAGGATCGAGTTTATTTATATAGAAAAACTCGCCAAGTCCACACTGATAAGTCTTACTAAAAAACCCAGCTTCGTAGTCATCAACCGCATGATTTTGGATTTCTATAACAGGCGCTAGATACATTTTGTAATACGAAACCCCCGCCATTATGAATAGCTGCTTAAATGCCGCATCTAGTGCAGCGCTGGGTAGATCGTCTACAAAATCAAAATCAAATGTATATTTTTCGCTAAAGCTTAATTTATCATCATACCCATAGCGCAGTGTCAGGGTCTTCGAGTCTTTATCAAATATATAATCTTTAAATACGAAAGTCTGGTATTTGCTCATAGTCTATTTACGCAGTCTTTGTATTGCAGGCCACGGTCTTCGAAGTTCTTGAACATATCAAAGCTTGCACAACCTGGCGAGAACATCACTGCATCGCCAGGCTTCGCTACTGCAGCCGCCTTGGCGACTATCGAGGCCATGTCTTTGTCTTCAATTCGTTCATAATTAGTAAAACCGACCTTCTCTAAGTCTTGGATGATTCGTGGCCCAGATTGTCCGATTACTAAGACTTTGCGCAGCTCATTTTGTTTGTTTAGCAGCTCTTTAACTAGTTCGGAAAAATCTAGGCCGCGATCGAAGCCGCCAATAATTAAAACTTTAGGTTTGGTTACCGACCTTATGGCCGCGATAGTAGCGCCTGGCGCAGTTGCAAAAGAGTCATTGTAGTATTGAACACCGTTTTTTTCGGTCACTGGCTCGATGCGATGAGGTAATCCCTTGAAGGTTTGTACAACCTTGCTAATTGCCTGTGTATTACCGTCGATAATCTTCCATGTGGCAGCGATGGCTGCGCAAACGTTTTCTAGGTTGTGACGGCCGAGCAAGGCCATATCGGTAGTTTTGCATATCAAAGTATCTTCGTAATAAATGCTGTCACCATCTACGTAGGCACCGGTTTTTTCTTGCGGGCTACTGTTTTCCGGCGGCACTTCGTAAGAAACTTTCAGGGCGGGTGATACCCCGGCCACCTCGCTACTCAAGTCACTTAAGCGATTGAATATGGCTAAGCCATCATCATCTTGGTAACGGAAGAGCTGCTGTTTGGCTGCAATGTATTCTGCAATGTCTTTGTGCCAGTCTAGGTGTTCAGGAGCGACCATTAGACACACGGCAATGTCAGGTGAAAAGTGCAGATCTATTAGCTGAAAGTTAGCTAGCTCCAAAACTACATAGTCACCTGGTTGGATATTATCCTTTAGCATGTCCAAAGGTGGAATGCCTATGTTACCGCCTAAATGAACTTTTTTACCGGAAGCTTCCAGTATTTTGGTAATCAGGGTAGAAGTAGTGCCTTTGCCTTTGGTGCCCGTCACACCGATAACAGTTGTAGGGCAGACACGAAAGAACTCTTCTGTTACCGTTGTGACCTTGCGTAAGATGTGGCTACTGTTGGCTGCCACTATGTCGTCAGGATGGATCGCAGGGGAGCGAACTACCAAATCAAACCGCTCCAAATCGCCTAAGTACCCCTCCCCTATCTGCTTGGCAACATCGCCTGGCACGTCCACGTCGTTTTGGTCGCAAACCGTTACTTCGTTTTTGGGCCCCCAATATTCAAGTGCCGACCTGCCCTGTGACCCATACCCCAAAATTGCAATCTTCATAAGGATATTATGCCCTAAATTAGCCTAACAGGGCAAACGTACTAATTTATTTCAGATGCTTTTTAACGAGTTCTGCCACTTGGCTAGGGGTCATGTCGGCCTTAAGGATTATGTCGATTACACCCAGTTTTTTGACTGATTCGGGCACTTCTTGTTCACCCATGTTAGTTAAAATAACCACCTCGGTTTTAGCCCCCCCGCTGGTTTTGCTTCTTTTCGAAACCATTGAGCGCCTCGTCCTTTCTGCCGTCCTTAAGTCCGCAAAATGATTTTGAGTCTTCTTTTTAACCACTTGCGTTGGAGTCCCATCTGGCCATTG
>CAYXYR010000083.1:0-2748 GCA_964469435.1 uncultured Candidatus Saccharibacteria bacterium
CACACCTGGGTCACCAGCACCTAGCGGCTATACAAATCAGCAACAATTGGCATTAGATGGCGCGATAACTTTAGGAGCTAACTCAACATTTACTAACGTGGTTACAGACGAAGCTAGCGGCAACAGCATAACCTTGGGTGGGCACGTTCTTACCCTCACGGCTACTTCTCTATATGTAGGTACGACGTATAGTTTTGATGCCAAGATAACCGGCAACGGCACATTTACGGTTGAGCTGCCAACAACTCTAGCCTTGTTCCTTAGTAACACCAATGACTATTCGGGTACGACCAATTTAAACACACTCGACTACGCTACTGTTTTAGGTGGGCTTATTACTGCCTTTGGTACATCTTCTATTAACATAGGCCCTAGTGCGCGAGTTTTATTTGATGCTGATGGTGCTCAGACGATTAATAACAACATAAGTATCACGCCACCAACTGTAACTGGTACTTTCTTGACTAATCAGATAGAATTTTGGGCACGTACTACCTCGGTGGCCTACACTGTTCCACACATAACTTTGCTGGGTAACGCTAGACTTGGTGTAAATAACTTAGCCGGTGCTGTGAGTGTTAACCTAGCGGGCATTACTACAAATAACCACTGTATACAATACGGTGACGAAAACCGTGATGTTAGCTACTTTAGCAATGGTCCAGCGGCTTGTACCGTTAACGTTGCTGCTCAGCCAAAAGCCCCAGACACAGGTTTTAGTCTGATAAAGAATAACCCTGTCGTTGTTGCGGCTGTGACTACTGTCACTGCATTAGGCATCGCCCTAATTAGTCGACGATTGGCAAAACAGACCACCAGACGATAGTCTTGTACAGTTAGTTAAACAAAAAAACAAAAACAAATAGTATGTCCAGACAAATGATTGGTTTAAGTAGTGCGACACTGGTTGGCCGAATGCGGCTCGAGCCACCCAGTTACGCACGCCGAGAAATCAAGCCGGTTCAACCACGGGGTATTAGCGACATATACCAAAAGCAAAGCCTGCCGCAAACATCGGTTACAACAAATCCGACCCAAGACCCGCAAATAGTTAGCTCGAGTGCTCGCCAAGATAATCACATCGCCAGATATACCAAGAGCTTTGCACCACCATCAGAACCTCGCCAGCAGACCGCAAGTGTGCTTAAAAGGCAGTATGCCACTAAACCAACAGCTAAGAGTCACAAATTTAGCATTAATAGTAGTAAGGTGCTTATGGCCATGGCGATTGTGTTGTTCATGATTGGCATTAGTATTGCGGGGCTGGGTTTACGTACTAATCAGCATGTTAAGGCTCAGGTTGAGCAGGTAACCAAACAGCCGACCGCCGAAGCCGCAGCGGCTGCCGGCACTGAAGGCATGCCAGACGAGAAAAAACCATCAGCAGCAGCAACCAAAGCCTATTCTGTTGCTCCAGATGCCCCTCGTTACATCACGATCTCTAAATTAGGAGTCCACTCCAGAATATTGCAAGAAGGCCAAAAAGCCGATGGATCAATGAACGTGCCAGGCAACATCTATGATGCCGGTTGGTATAGCGCTAGCTCTAAGCCGGGCGACAAAACTAATGCTGCCATGCTGATAGGCGGGCATGTATCGGGCCCGACCCAGCCTGGTGTCTTCAAAAATATATCCAAACTGGTTGCCGGTGATAAAATAGAGGTTGAACGCGGTGACGGCAAAGTATTTACTTACGCAGTTGTTAGAAATCAAACTTACGATGCTGGCAATGTAGACATGAATTCGGCCATGCGGTCTACTGATGAGAGCAAGCCTGGGTTGAATCTGATTACATGCACCGGCAAAGTTGTTGGCCATGAATACATGCAGCGGATAGTTGTTTACGCAACGCAAATATAGTGTGGCTTGAGCTAAGCTCGTTTTGGCAGTATTATTTAGGCAGGACAAAAGCAGTTTTGGGAGCTAGTCCGTATTGCAACACATTAATATTTGACCGAAACAGTTTAATGCCGAGCTAATGAAGTGATAGTGACGCGCGGCTAAGAAGGCTGTACCGATAGAAAGGAAACAAACATGTTACCATTAACCATTATTTTGGCGATTGCTGGTATTGGCGCTGGCTATGGGGCTAGTACGGTTGTAACCAAGCGCAAACTAGGATCTGCTCAAGATGCTGCCGCCAAAGAACTAGAAAAAGCCAAAAAAGAGAGCAAAAAGCAGATTGCCGATGCTCGAGAAGAGGCACTAAAGCTGGCAGAGCAAGCTCGCAAAGAAGAGCAAAGTCGTCGTAAAGAGCTCAAAGAGATCGAACAGCGACTCTTGGACCGTGAGGAGGCTCTCGACAAAAAACTTGACTCATTAGACAAACGAAGCGAGGCTTTGCGCAAAGGTGAAGATGAGGTAGAAGAGCTCAAGAACGAGATCCGCTCTATCCGAACCAAACAACAAGAAAAGCTCGAAAAAATCGCCAAGCTTAGCAAGCAAGATGCTGCCGAAAAGCTCATGCAAATGACCGAGCGAGACATTAAAAACGACTTACTAGGTTTGGTCAACAAGCTTCAGAATGAAGCTAAAATGTCGGCCGAAGAAAAAGCCGGCGCCATTATTGTGGGTGCTATGGAGCGCATGGCTAGCGAAGTTACTGCCGAGCGAACCGTTACTGCCGTAAAGATGGCTGACGAAGAAATGAAGGGCCGAATCATTGGTAAAGAGGGTCGTAACATTCAGGCCTTACAGCGCGCCACCGGTGTAGACATCATGGTAGACGACACCACTGGCATGATCATA
>CAYXYR010000084.1:0-2530 GCA_964469435.1 uncultured Candidatus Saccharibacteria bacterium
AAAGGGTATTACAGTCGCAGAAGCCGGTTATTTGTACGATTATCGTCTAGACACCAAAGATGCGTCAGCAACAATCATAGACCTTGCTATAAAAAAGCATTTGGTAATTGTTGAAGAAAACGAAAAGAAACTTCTGAAAGATAAAAAGGTTTATTACTTCAAACGTACAAACAGCGATACTTCTGGTTTGAGGCCACACGAAATGGCTGTGTTGAATGGCATTTTCTCGTCTCTCACGCCAGGTACTGAGGTAAAACTAACTAGCCTTCAAAATAAATTCTACCTGACAATTAATAATCTTAAGTCCAGCGTAGCCTCGTCACTAACTACCCATGGCTATTTTGAGACCGATCCGACTAAAGCTGGGAATCGTCTATATATTGCGGCCGGCATATTGTTCGTTATTGGTTTTGCTAGTCTCTGGATTCTGATTGGCATAAGCTTCATACTATCGTCATTTGTGTTATTTGCTTTCGGTACTGTTATGTCTAAGCGAAGTCAAAAAGGCGTTGAAGCCAGAGAGGCGCTTGAAGGTCTGAAACTGTATATGAACACGGCCGAGAAAGATAGACTGGCAATGCTACAGAGCACTAACGCGCCCTATGCCGCCAAAACTAGTGAACCAAAGCAAACAGTAGAATTATTTGAAAAATTGCTACCATTTGCGATTGTTTTGGGTGTTGAGCAATCGTGGGCAAAGCAATTCGAAAACATATACAAAACCCCACCCGATTGGTATAGCGGCAACTGGCAAACATTCAACACTCTTTATCTGGCAAACTCACTATCTAGTAGCTTGAGCGCAATGGCAACTAACTTTAGCCCACCTAGCAGCAGTGGAAGTAGTGGATTCTCGGGTGGCGGAGGATTTTCTGGCGGCGGCGGTGGCGGCGGCGGTGGAGGTGGCTGGTAATGAAGTATATTCTACGTATCATCCGTTTCACATCGTCTTTATGGCGGTATTACTTAGCTATTGGTATTTTTACTGTTGGGCTTTCGCTACTGAACCTCCTGCAGCCTATGTTTAGCGGCTGGGCAATAGACGAAATTCGAAAAGGCGGCGGTGCTCGCGTGGGCTATGTGGTGTGGTTGGCGGTTGGTATTTTTGCGATTGATTTCTTCGGCAACATTTTTAGTAATATCGGTGGTTATTTGGGTGACCAGATGTCGGCTAAGCTAAATAAAATACTTGGCGAGCGATACTATCAACATCTATTAAGTTTGCCGCAGCAATACTTTGATACCGAGCTTACAGGAAAAGTTATTAGCCGACTAAACCGATCGGTTACACAGATAAGTAACTTTATGCAAATGATGAGCAACAACTTTTTACAGTTTATTTTTAGTACTATATTTGCGCTTATTGTTGTTGCTTATTACAGTTGGCCAGTGGCACTGATGCTGATGACCCTTTACCCTATATATACCTGGATGACATTTCGTACCAGCAATAAGTGGCAGACCTATCAAGCAAAGAAAAATCTGCATACAGATATAGCTAGTGGTAGATTCGCTGAATCAATCGGGCAGATCAAAGTAGTAAAGAGCTTTATACAAGAAAAACGTGAACTTAGCTTTTTTGCAAAGCATATGAATACAGTGGTAAAAACCAACGTTCCGCAGTCCAAATATTGGCATCGAAAAGACGTAGAGCGGAGGATTGTACTGAATATCATCTTCTTTGCGGTATATTTGTATATTTTTGTACAGGCTGCGCATGGTCATTTTAGTCCCGGGCAGGCAGTCGCACTAATTCTGTATGCAATGCAGATTCGTATACCAATTTTTACCATTAGCTTTTTGGTCGAGAACACGCAACGGGCCATAGCTGATAGTAAGGATTACTTTGAGGTTTTGAACCTTAAGCCAAAAATTGCCGATCACAATAACGCCAAGGTATTACAAGTCCGTAAGGGCGAGATTCGGTTCGAAAATGTTAGCTTTGGCTACGAGAAAAAACAGCAGGTGCTTAAAGACATCGACTTTGAAATCGCTCCCGATACCAAAATCGCACTGGTGGGTGAAAGTGGTGAAGGTAAGACAACGCTTACAAACTTGCTGCTACGTTTGTACGAACCGCAGACAGGTACTATAACTATTGATGGGGAAGACATCCAGAATGTTACCCAAGAAAGTCTACGTAATAACATCGGCGTAGTATTCCAAGATCCAGCACTATTTAGCGGTACTATCAAAGAAAACATTGGCTACGCAAATCCAAGTGCAACTGACGAACAGATTATTGCGGCAGCTAAAGCTGCCAATGCCGACGAGTTCATAACGGGCCTAGATAAAGGCTACGATGCTGAAATTGGCGAGAGAGGTCTCAAATTGAGCGGCGGCCAAAAACAGCGCATCGCTATTGCACGGGCACTGCTCAAAGATGCACCAATACTTATTTTGGATGAAGCTACGAGTAGTTTGGATAGCAAGAGCGAACACATGGTGCAAGAAGCGTTAGAACGGCTTATGGCGGGGCGCACTACCATCATCATCGCTCACCGGTTAAGTACTATTCAGAATGTAGATA
>CAYXYR010000085.1:0-2386 GCA_964469435.1 uncultured Candidatus Saccharibacteria bacterium
CCCGGGGCATCAAAACCGACTTCCCAATCTAGGCCTTGGGTTCGGTAAATGTGCTGCTGTCTTCGTGCGTCGATCATAGCGATATAGTGTACAACTTTTATATTATTTTGCAAACACCTGGCTTGATTGCGATACCCGGGATTCGCGACCTAAATACGGCCTGCTGTCCGCAGGTCCCCTGCTAACGTATCGCTCAAGGAGTATTTTATGACGTTGTTCCGGGCTAAATTGAAGGTAAACCCTTTGTATTAATGGTATTTGCGTCTCATCACTAGTGCTTACAACAGTTCTGGGGTCTAGACAATATACGTGTTTGCCCCCCATGTCTACGATGGTGTCGGCAATTGCTTTGTCTTCGCCAGGCCAATAATTTGGTAATTCCAGAAACGCATCTCTTGTTTCTGTTGTGCGAAAATAGAACCCCATATTTCGGCCGCAAGCATAATTTTTGCCAGAATGATTAGCAAACATATTCCTCGTGTATGCTTTGCCAGCCCTGATAGTATTTGTGGGATGGCCTTTTCTGTTTACATACCGATATGGCCCCGTAACAACGCCTACCTCAGGATGAGTTAATGCCTTTTTCATGCCTTGCGCAAAATTGCGAGGAAAATCAGGGCGCGAATCTGCATCTATGGCAAGAATAGGTTCGAGAGCCCGTTCACCCAATAAGCGGACGCCGGTCTGTAGTGCTGGCATTTTGCCAGCCTCCTCAATCTCGACTACGGTTGCACCCATTTCTCGCGCCAACTCTGCTGTACTATCTTCACAGCCATTCGCAAGAACAATCGGCTCCAGCTCTTCAGAAATACCTCCAATAGTACGTTGTATATGACGTTCGGCATTATAGGCAGGAATTAATACAGGTGTTTTCATGTTTATGCTTTGGCTCGTAAAAACAAAATTCCCCAGTTGGGGAATAGGTTTGGTGGCTCCTCCCAGACTCGAACTGGGGACACAAGGCTCTTCAGGCCTCTGCTCTACCAACTGAGCTAAAGAGCCAGATTATGCCCTTTTCAGAGCATAACTGCTGTTTGGTCAACTCGACTAGCATACCTCATCAGGGGTGATTTTTCAATCCTACTGTTTTTTGTGGAATCGGTCTTTGTCGCGAGTCGACAACTTGGCCGCGGCGCGCTGGATAGACATATCTAGATCAATACCTTCGCTATTGGCCAAACAAATAATGCCATACAGCACATCGCCTAGTTCGTCTTCTAGATCGTCATCGGTTTCGGTTGTCTTTTTGGGTTTGTCGCCATACTTATGATTGAGTATTCGCCCGACTTCGCCAACTTCTTCGACGAGCCGCGCAAACTGGCTTAATGGAGCCCAGTATGGCTTTTCGTATTGTTGCAGCTCATCGTCGATCTGCTTTTGGTAGTCTTTGATCATTTATTTGTGTTCTTTGGCCATGAATGCCTTAACATCACTCACTGTGTCCATGAACTGGCTTGGGAAGATAATTGTACTGTTTTTCTCGACGGCGATTTCGCTCAGCACTTGCAGGTTTCGTAATTGCAACGCGATTGGATGCGCTTTTATGATATCTGCGGCTTCGCCTAGTTTGGCTGCGCTAAGTTGCTCGCCTTCTGCGGCAATAATCTTGGCCCGTTTTTCACGCTCTGCCTCGGCCTCTTTGGCCATCGCTCGCTGCATGCTGTCTGGTAGCTGAATGTCTTTGAGCTCTACGCTGTCAACGTATACGCCCCACTGTTCGCTGGTTTTGTCTAGGATTACCTTGATAGATTCATTAATCTTGGCGGTCTGGCTGAGCACTTCGTCTAAAGTGCTTTGGCCTACTACGTTACGTACAGTAGTTTGCGCAATTTGGTAAATTGCAGCCTGTACGTTTTCTACTGCCACCACTGCCTTTACGGGGTCTACTACATGGTAGTAAGCAACGGCCGCAACATCGATAGACACGTTATCTTTGGTGATGATCTTTTGGCTCTGAACCGGCAAGGTGACAATACGAATGCCAACCTTTATAAGTCGATCTACTATGGGGATGATTACCCTAATGCCCGGGCCTTTAGCTGCCTGGACGCGCCCAAGCCGCAAAATAACCGCCCGCTCGTACTGATCGATTACTTTTACAATACTAAAAAATAGCACCACACCCGCGATGATAAGAAACACTGCAAATCCGCCCACAATTGCCTCCTTTGTTATACAACAATCGTACCACAAAGAAGTCATACAGGACCTCTATTTTATAATTACGTAATTTATTGACGTTAATGTTTTATCGGCATATACTCGCTGTCATGGCTCGTCCGGAACAAGATCAAACAGGCATTAGAACACTCAATATGGTTGGCAGTAAAACTTATGCGGTTAGCTTGCCAATTGATGTTGTTAAAGTGCTTGGCTGGCAAAAAGG
>CAYXYR010000086.1:0-1998 GCA_964469435.1 uncultured Candidatus Saccharibacteria bacterium
CAAATGGCTTTATGAACACACAATAGCGTATGTTACGCCATCCCTAAGCGAAGGCTTCGGTCTTACTGGTGTTGAGGCAATGACCTATGGCGCGCCTGTTGTCAGTAGTAATGCGACAACCTTGCCCGAAGTACATGGTGACGCTGCCCTTTACTTTGACCCCGAGAATGTCAATGACATAGCTAGCGCTATAGAAAAAGTATTAAAGAACGATAAGCTGCGCCAAAAACTAGTCGCTAAGGGCTACAAACAGATCAAAAAATACTCTTGGGCCAAAATGGCCGAGCAAACTTTAGAAGTTTATCAAGAAGTGCTAGGCCAAAAATAACTAGTCTATTGCTGGGCTTTTAGCACAATGTGGCGGTCGCGACCTTCGCCTACAGACTCGGTCTCGATACCATACTCGCCAGCTAGCTTATGAATGGTGCGGCGGTCGGCCGAGTTCATTGGTTCTAGTGGTTTCTCTTTGCCAGATTTTTTAACTTCGTCAATCCAAACTTTAGCCTTCTCGGCTAGGCGATCGGCCCGGGCTTTTTTGTAGTCTGCAATGTCAACATTTACCCTAGTAACTTCGTAGTTGTTGTTTTTTAGCGCGTTGCTCACCATAAACTGGATGGCGCGCATCGTGTCGCCGTTGTGCCCAATAAGAAAGCCATTTAGGTGGGTGCTGGGCACATGCAGCTCTATTACCTCGTCGTCACTGTTGGTGGCATAAACATCGGTATTCAACCCAAAGAAAGACAAAAGGTCTTCTAAATACTTCTTGGCGTAAATTATTGATTCGTCCATGTTACCTCCTTTTTTTAGTGGTTTTTTTAGAGGTTTTCTTTTTGTTTGTTTTTTTAGGAGGAATAACTTCGGCTTCGATAGTTTTATTGCTAGCTTTGTCGGTAGCTGTGGTCATCTCGGTTTTGTCTTGGCCCAATACTTTAGCTTGCTGAGCAAAAGCTACCGCACCACTCACCAGCCAGTAAAGAGACAGGGCCGAGGCTATATTGACAGTTACGATAAATATAAAAGCTGGCAGCATAAATGATGTGCTTCGACCAACTGCCGCGCTAATGTCGGCTTGTTCGGCTTGCTTACCCTGCCCGGCTTCGCGCAGGATTTTGCGAAGACCCTTTTTCTCGCCATCGTTAGGCATGAGTTGTTTGGATTGGAAATACTGCACAACAACACTACCCAGCACGATAAACATGGCTGGCCAATATACTTTTCCGGCCTTATCTATCGCTGCTCGCGTCAGATCCACCACACCAAACAGCGTGCTATCGAACTTGCTTATATCTGCGGCCAGGGTTTTGATCCAACTCATATCACGAATAAATGGATAGGAGAAGTTGATAATGGCATGAGGGTCAGACACGATTCGGCGCAAACCGCTATATAGTCCGATGAATATTGGTATCTGCACAATCAGCAGCCCAATACTAGCAAACGGATTAATCTCGCGCTCTTTATATAGCTCCATCATTAGCATTGATTCTTTTTGGCGGTCGCCCGCAGCAGCCTTTTTGATGCGCTTGAGTTCGGGTTGGAGTTCACGCATTGCCTTAGCTTGGTGTAGTTGCTTCTTGACCAGTGGCCACATGAGTAGTCGCACAAGCACCGTAAATATGATTATGGCCAGGCCAAAGTTGTGGCCGGGCAGTAATGCGTAAATTAGCACCAAGAGGTTAAAAATAGGTTTTACAATCAGTGTGGTAAACATGTGCAGACTCCTTTGTTCAACCCATTTTACCACGCCTTAACAGATAAGGACAGGTGGTAAAACTAACTATTGGTGCGGTTTATCAGCTGACTAACCATAGTGTGTAGATCTTGGCTGTTTAGGGTTGCTATATTGTCGCTAAAGACACTAAACACTAAGTCTATAGGCTGATCTGCCGATTTTTTATAGTACAGGCGTACTGCTTCGTATATCCGCCTGCGAATACGGTTTCGTACCACCGCCGACTTACTAACCTTTTTACTTACAACCACTGCGCAGCGATAGCT